>JBHEKO010000552.1:0-5668 GCA_041859475.1 Candidatus Hydrogenedentales bacterium | reverse complement strand
CGCGGGGATCTTTTCGAGGATGGTCTGTTTCCGTTCCGCCATGATCTCGGGACTCGACGGATAGGGAACCGACCCCAGATGTCCCCACAGTTGCGGGGTTAGCCAATTGCCGCCTTGAAGCGTGAGCACGAACGGGTCGTAAAACGTGAAGCTGTACAGGACGTTCGCATCGTTCACGGGTTTCGTCGTGACGAGGCCGTCGATCTTGCCAACTTGGTCGCCCGCGAGAATGAGCGTGTGTTCGGGCATGGCGGCCCGCGCCGCGCGCCACATCCGCGGTTGCAGGTCGTTCCAGTTCAAGCCGCTCGTCACCGGCTCCGTTATCAATTGCAGGGCAAGCTGCTTGGGTCCCCAGGCGCCCGCGAGGAACTTCGCCGTTTCTTCGAGAAACACGAGGAACCGCGCGAACCGATCGGGGTCGTTAAGGAACGTCTTCTTGAACTCCCACTCGGGATGAATGCAGACGACCACGGGCATTTGTTCGCGAACGACGCAGTCCACCATCTCCTGCAAGTACCAGGTCCTGCTTTGATCGAGGTGTCCGTCTGCCATCAGTGGTTCCGGATTGACGAGGATCTTCACAAACGAAAACCCCATGGACTTGATCAGGCGGATATCCTCGGCGGTGAATCGCATGAACGATTCCGGAGGGATGGTGCGAAATTGACGGTCGATGCAGATGCCCTGGTTGAGGTCGAGCGCCAGCTTGGCCGCGGGCGGTAGTGCATCGGGCGCTGGAGCCGCTTCCGGCGACTGTGCGATAGCGGGTACGACAAAGAACACGACAGCAAGGGCCAGCATGGCTCGGCCTTGCGCGCTGCGTGTGCGAGTGGTTCTTGGATTCATCTCACTAGGGGGCGCTTACGAGTTCCAGGCCCACGGATTTCGCGTCGGGGAGGGCAGAGCCGCTTTTGACTCCTTCGCGCATCACGCGTAAGCGGTCGACGGTTGCCGTGTACGGATCGATGAACTTCGTCTGGTACCACGCGTGCCGGAATTCGACACCGTAGGGTCTATTCTCGCGAAGATACAGACCCCATTCTTCGCGTTGCAGTGCGAGGTAGGTGTCGCGCTTAATCTGCACGAAATCCTGGCATCGCGCGAGCAAGGGTTCGGCTTCCGCGAGCGGCGCCGCGCACGCTTGCGCGTACAGGACGGCGGCATCGTGCAGGTCGAAGACCGCCCGGGCCATGACTTCGTAGCGCTTGAGGCCGAAGAGGAAGTAGTCGAGCAAGTCTCTGTTTGCCGTGGCTTGTGCGCGGCAGGCCTCGAACTCGGGGCGGCTTGCGTCGACCACCGCCAAAACCTGCGTGGCTTCGGCGCACGCTTGGTCGATGCTCGCAAACTTCACTTCGCCCGCGAGGATGTTCTTCCAGAAACGGTCGTCGCTGGGGCCCGCGGTCATCGGGATGTCTTGCAGCGGGGCCAAGGCCTCGATGGCGCGGCCGAAGTGGTCTTCCTTTTCGCCGAACAATACTGCGCCCACGCGGCGATTGAACGCGGCCGCCGTGGTCTTACCGTCGTTCCACGCGCATTCTGCGCCCCACGCGATGCCGTGCCAGTTGGGGGCGTTCAACGTGCGGCCGCCGTCGTCCCACGCGGTATTGATGACGCCCCACGCGCCGTGCTTTGCGCCGTCGCGCGTGAAGTTCTGGATATTGACCGTCGCACCGCGAAAGTCGGGAAGGATGCGTCCGTAGTTGCGGACGCTGGGGCAGACGACGAAGTCGTAGCCTGCTTCGACGAAGGGGAGGATTTGCCCTTCGAAGCTCTCCAAGGGTTCATAGCCCCACGTGAGCATGAGGGTATCTTTGGGGATCATGTTGAGGGTTTCGGGGTGCTGCAGGACAATGTCGCCCCACATCATCATGCGTTTGCGATAACGCTTCGCGATCAGTTCGTGGACGCGCACTATGTGTTGGGCGTAGACCGCACCGACACCCTTCTGATCGACTGCCGCCTTTGCGGGCCCGGTGCCGAGGCCTTGGGTCTCGTCGCAGCACACGTTGAAGTACGGGAACGGCAGCAGAGGTATCTCTTCGGAGTAGAGGTCGTTCAAGAAGTCGTAGGTGGCCTCGTTCGTCGGATTGAGGATCCAGCCCGTCTCGGCCAAGGACTTGTATTCGTCGTGAGGGAGAATCTGTTCCATGTGGCCGAAGGACTGTTGGTTCCCGAGAATGTTCACCTGCCGCGGTTTGGCGTAGGCGACAAGGGCCTTCAACTCTTCCGGCGTGAGCGAGCCGTCCGTCGGTCCGATGATCGGGTGCTTCTTGAATGCGAACTGGCTCTCCATGTAGTAGGTGAACACATTGAGCTTGAAGAACGCACCGAGATCGATGCCCCTGCGCAACGTTTCGTAGGTGGAACTGGGAATGCGCGTTAGGTCGTCCTGGTAAGCGCGCCACTGGAGACCGCCGGGGCGATCCGCGATCGTGAGACACGGCAGCGCATTTCCGGCGCGATTGGCGCGCAGGAGTTGGACGAGCGTCTGCACACCGTAGAACATGCCGGTGGGCGCATTCGCCTTGATGGCCACACCGTCGGGCGACACGTGCAACACGTAGGCGTCGTTGCCTTCGCTCTTGGCGAGCGTCAGGCTATCGCGCTGGGTGGCCGATGGGGCAAGCACGACTTCGAGCTGTTTGCCCTTGATCGCCGCGAGCGTCGGGGGCTTGAGACCCGCGCGCGAAAACTCGTCGCGCACAGATGGCCCGACGAGCCATATCCACTTATCGGGTGCGGAGAGCGTGAGCGGGCGGTCGAGGGCGAATTGGCCCGCGTCATAGGCTACGCTCTTGGGGTAAGGAATCAGCTTCAGGTCTTCCGTGGCTTGCCCCGCGGCGCAAAACCCGATGCTGCACGTAAGCAGGAGGCACAAGAGAACTTTGGTGACACGCATGAACTTTCTCCTTACTTCCCGGCACAACGCCAAGGCGTAGATACTCTAGTTTTCGGTAACGCTTCCACGGGGCTTCATCATGTGGCCATAGTGTTTGTCCATGCAGACGGGACAAATTCCGTGCGAGGAGTCTACACTTGAGCCGCGCCGAACGAAACTCTCGACTTCTTCCCACTCGCCTCCATCTCCCTGGATGCGCTTGCAGTGACAGCAAATGGGAACGATGCCTTCAAGTAACTGGAGCCTGTCCAACGTCGTTCGAAGCTCCTGCGCGAGAGCCCTCTTCGTCTGCAAATCGACAAAGCGCAGCCGGTTGGAGATATTGGCCTGCCGTGAAACGAGAATCCCCAAGATATTGGCTGCGGCATACGAGGCGGGTACGACCCCAAAGTATTGAGGGTCCGGCGGATTCTTGAATACGAAGAGGCCGAGAACATCGAAGCTGGAGACAAGCAGCGGGGCGACAATTTGAAGATGAAACGGGAGCGGAAACAGGAGGTAGTAGCATAGGATAAGGACGATATCCAGCAGATACAGCCCCATGTATTCTTCAGGGCGCAGCATAGAGATGACCAACATGGGGAAGGTGAACGCAAGCGCGATGGTAAAGCTTGCGGCGTTGAGCACTCGCGGAGACTTGGCGCGAACCACGGCGACATAGAGCGCAATCAGCGCGATTAGCCCGAAGCCCCGCGCGGCTTGTACGGCCCAAAACTCGGGCCTTTCTGCGCCCGTTGCGGCCATTTCGAATAACGAGATTGCGAAGGGCGCGGGCATCGAGACGAGAGTGAACCCCAGCAGCTTTCCCCGGGTCGACTTGAAATCAAATAGCCTGAACTCGCGCTCCAACTCGCTATTGCGGAAGGCGCCCGTTATGGACAGACTGGCCCTCTCGTCAGTTTCCGCAGGCATCAATGGACCGTCCCCCCCAGTATCTCGGCGCGAGTATGTCTCTCGATTCCCAGACCCAAGTCAGGCTAACAGAACGGACCTGCGGTGGCAAATTACAAATGCAAAGAGCGGAGGGAAACGGATATTCCAATCCGCTTGCTCCGCCCTTATCGCAACGCGAAAGAAAGAAGTCCAGGAAGTCCTTAGCTGCTTCTACGGACGAGCTTCGAACACCATGTTGAATGGGGTTTCCGTGACGCGACGGAACGACGTGAATCCGCCATCCATCACAACGTCCCGGATACGGCTCTCGCCGGCTTGCGCGCCGAGCGCCGCGCCGACTTCCTGACTCAACGACGACGGCGTGCAAATGGCTGTAGAAAAGCTGTAGTAAACCCGGCCGACCGGATTGAGGTTATCCTCGAGCCGCTCGTGCGCAAAGGGCTCCACAATCATCCACGTGCCGTCGGGCTTCAGGGATTGGCGCACATGCGCGGCGGCTCCGGCGGGATCGCCCATGTCGTGTAGGCAATCGAAGAAGGTAATGAGGTCGTAGTCCGAGCCTGGAAACGATTTCGCGGTGGCGAGGTCGAACCGGATGTTCCGCGCCGCACTTTCCTTGGCGTGGTCGCGGGCTCGCGCGATAGACGACTCGTGGTAGTCGAACCCGACGAAGGTCGAGTTGGGAAAGGTCTCCGCGAGGATGAGAGTCGAAACGCCGTGGCCGCAGCCCACGTCGGCCACCTTTGCGCCGCGCTGGAGTTTCGCGAGCACGCCATCCATCGCGGGAATCCACTCGGAGACAAGGTAGGTGCGATAACTCGGGCGAAAGAACTTGGCCGTGCCGCAGAAAAGACAGCTATCGTGGTCGCCCCAGGACACTCCTGCGCCGGTGCGGAAGGCGTCGGTGAGTTTGGGTTCGTCTTTGACTGCCGAAGACCCGGAGTAGAATCCGCCGGTCATGAGCACAGGGCTGTCTTCGTGCGCGAAGACGGCCTGCTGCTCCGGTGTCATGTAAAATTGTTCCGTTGCGGAGTTGTATTCGATGTAGCCTGATGCGGCCTGCGCGGCAAGCCATTCGCGAATGTAGCGCTCGGCCGTTTTTGTCTTGGCCGCCAATTCGGCCGGAGTCATGGGGCCGTTGGCCGCAAGCGCGGTGTAAAGGCCCAAGCGGTCTCCTGTAACCACCAATGCGCCGGAGACCATCGCGCCCAAATCGCATACAACCTTTCCGACGAACTCGTGTAGTTTTACTTCGTTGAGCGCTGTAGACATACAGATCCCTCCCGTTTGTCCAGTGTCAACTACTCCCTTGCAGCCGCGCTCGAACGTTGAGCGCGATTTGATAATTATACCCTCCTGATGCGCATTTGGTGTTGCAGTGGCCCTAAGGTATTGCTGGTGCGGAGGTTACCGAGGCAGCGGCGACTGGCACGGGCGGTCCGCGACGAAGAATGGATCTCGCTTGCTTGCAGGGGGTACGCTTGCGCGTACCAACGCGAGGTATTGAAATGAAACGTATTTTGAAGTGGGCAGCAATCGTTCTCCTCGTACTTATCGGCATTCCCTTGCTTGTGCTGCTTGGAGTGGCAGGCTATTACTACCGCATCGTTTGGCAGAAACCGGGAGGACTTGCGACGTCCGTCACGTCGACAGCCGCAGGCTCGAAGGTCAATGTCTTTAGCGGCACCGGCGGGGTTGCCTGGTTGTGCGCCTACGATACGCCCGCCGCGTGCGTGCCCTTCGGCATGGTGCGGCTAGGGCCGGACACGGCGTCGATCATCACCTCCGAGCTGGGCTACAACGCCTCGGGCTACTACTACGGCGACAACAAGATCGCCGGGTTCAGCCATACGCGTCTGGTGGGCGCGGATGCGA
>JBHEKO010000505.1:0-4347 GCA_041859475.1 Candidatus Hydrogenedentales bacterium | reverse complement strand
GCGCGAAACGGCAAGAAAGTCGGCGGCGCCGTCGCCAAGCTTCAGAAGGCCGTCGAGAAATGCGCCGGCTCGGAAGTCGACCAGGCGTTGGCAGCCCTCAAGATACGCTTCGACACATCCAGCGCGGCGGCCTAATCGGCCAGCGCGTCACGCATTCAAGAGCACCCTCGCGGTGCGCGCCCCTCTCTCCGCTCCCCCCCGGAGGGAGGGGCTGCTTTTTGGCCTGATCCGAAAACCCCAGCGTCCAATCTCAAAGCCTTGGTAACGTGGTGGTGACCGTTTCCGGAAACCCCCACCACCAAGAAGAAAGAAGTATTCGAAGTATCTTGAAGCGGAAAACATCCCCGCCAAACGCCCCCCCGCGCGACGAGCGCGGTGCCCAGTCGCGGATTTTCTATATTTCCTTATCTGCTTCTTCCAGCAGCTTCAGCAGGATTATCGTCAAGCGAAGACCACCATCAGGAGTTGGCTTTCCCTTCTCCGAGGACTGTTCGTCTAAAACGATTTCGTTGTTGATTTTTACCTGAGACAGAAGGTCTCCGGAGAGCGACAGCGTCATATTTCCGTCGCTATTCGTACGCGCCGTTTCGGATTGCGTATCAGTCGCAAGGGTTACCTCCGCATCGGCTACGGGATATCCGAGCAGGTCCATGACACACACTTCGGTCCGACCGGCGACATCTCCCGGAGTTTGGACAACAAATGCATGTCTGGCATCCTTGAAGTCGAGTAAGTCTTCCGACAAGACTGTGATGTGTTGAATGACGTTTGGTGATAGCGGTGTTTCTCCGTCTCGAGACTCCGTCGGTATTTCGACACGTTCCCGGGAGTGTTGGGGGTCCAAAACGATCAATATGCGGAGCCCATGCTTCATCGGGAGTGCGCCAAACTCAGAGGACTCGTTCCAATCGACGATTGGGTATCCGTCATCCACGCCCACACGCTGAATGAACCAACCAGGAAATCGTATGGTTCCCGCCCCGTCTCTATCGGTACGACACGAAGCTTCTTCGATGCCAAATGAGAAACGGACCTCCTTGCCCTCGATCGGGTTTCCATATGTGTCGAGGACACGAACGGTGACGTGACCGGGTGGTTCATTCCCCACGGAGGCGACAACAAGTGCGTGCTTGGTAACGGTGAGGTCGTACAGTTCATCCGGTGGACGTTCGGTGAAATAGGCACACGCGATATACACCAAGTACGCAAGCCCACACATACATAGAAAGAGTGTTCCATAGTAGGTCTTTATGAATGTGCTTCTTCGCATAAACTGCTCTCACTTATAGTGCGTTGGCAGGAGCTGATTGCTGGGCGCACTGAAATTCCATGCGCGACAGAGCCACAGAGGCCACGGAGAAGAGTGATCTTCGTATGGGGATCGCCGGCGATTCATGGGTATTGTGTGACCGGCAGAACGATTTGCGTTGGGCACCCACATTGGACTTCTTCGTCGCTATCCCCGCGTGCGCAATCATAACTCTGTTCTACCACAGCCGCGCCGCAAATGAAAGTACTTTCCACGCGGCGACTATCCCAAGCATGGCGTTCTCTTCATTTCCTCATTCTTATCTGTGCAATCTGTGTCATCTGTGGATGGTAAATTCGATGGACTGCGGAGAGAATTGCCTCAAGCCAATCATACACAGATGACACAGATGCCACAGATGAAGAGGGGGGGGCAATGGCGCGTGCGCCCAACGCCCCCGCGTGTCGCAGAGGTACGCCACGCGGACGCCGTTCGGCGCATCCACCGATACCGGCTGGCCCAGTCCATTATACGCATACGACCAGACACGTCCACCCGGCGCGGTGATCGTGCTCAACTCGTTCCGGTCGGTGTAGGGGAGAGCCTATTCTTGCAGTTGGAACAGATAAATCAATATTCGTATTAGAAATATACGTCTGTCCCTCAATTTCCCCCCTCAATTTCCCCTCAAAATGAAGTTCTACCTGACAGACAACGGCCTGTTCTTCATGGACTACCTTGAGAGTATCATGGGGGCAACTGACGTAAGACCAAGCGTTCTGGGCGACGCTTGACGGCGCGCCTTGGGAATACAGACAATAAAGGGACATCCATGATAGGTACTTATCATGGATGTCCCTTTTCTATCCCTTTTTATCTCGGACATGGACATGGCGCGGACTTTTCGCCGCGCCATGACAACATCATTCCGTCTCCAGAGATGCTATGAACTGATCGGACTCACTGCTTGCTCAGATCGCGGTAATACAGATCCTTCGCTTCGACGGTCATCTGGTCATTGTGGCACTGCAATGCAAAGTGGCCGGTCTTGTATTCGCTGTCTTTCCAGTCGGTCACTTGCTCGTCGTTCACCCATATTGTGATGTGGTCACCGACGGCCTTGACGCGCATGGTGAACCATTCCCCATCCTTCGCGAGGAGCTTCGATGCCTTGCCTGTCGGCGTGCCCGGTTTCCACAACCACCCGGTGAACGCATCTGTGTTGTTGCAGATCTGCGCCTCGTAACCGCGCGGGAAATCGTCGGGTTTGTCATCCGGCGGATTGGCGCGGAAGTAAAGCCCGCTGTTCGCGGTCTTCCCCTGGCTGGTGATACGAAATGTGCCCTTGACCTCAAGATCGGTCAACTCAGGCTCCGCGTACAGATGCCCTTGTCCGCCCGCCGATTGGCCGATAATGACACCTTTCTCGATTTTCCATTTGGCGCTGCCATGAGCTGTCCACCCGTCAAGGCTGTCGCCCTTGATCAACGGAGTCCAGCCTTCTTCTTTCTCAGCCGCGGACGTGGTGGCTATGGTCTGGCTCGCCGCCACTATTGCAGTGACCGCAACGGCGCAAAGCATGTATCGAAGCGTACGCATGTGCTCATCCTCTCTTTGTTTGATTCGGTGAATGACTTTGCAACTGCGTTCCAGGGCAATAAAGGGACTACTTTTGGGAAATAAAGGGAAATGAAGGGAAAGACTATCCCTTAATATCTTCCACTCCTGCCGTCTTTTTCTTGCGGCCACGTTGGTTTGGGCCAACGATGCGACCGAGCAGGGATTCAAGCCGCGTGAGGAATGCGGGCGTGCCACACGGTCTGCCCGTATGCGTCTGTCGGCGGATGCGGGTAACGGCATCTTCGTCTTCCTCGTTGCAGAGGCCTAGGGCAGACCCGTCTTCACTGCGTTTCGCATGGGTCAGTCCCGCCTTTGCCACGTCGCCCAGTCGGCTATGCGCGCTTCGCAGGAAACTTGCCCGATAGTAGCGCATCGCTGTACAATCCGCAATGGGCCAAGGACAGGCCATCTCCACTGCGTTACGCAGGGGTCAGTCCCGCACTCGACCAAGGGTAGTCCTCGGCCCGGTCCACTATCCCCGCACGCACCGGGTTGCGTTCCACGTAGCGCACCGCAGCCCACAAATGCGATTCGTCAAAGCACAGACATTGCCGCCACCCCATCCGCCCGCTCTCACCTTCTCACCGCCCCGCAATGCAACGCCCCGCCCTATATATATGGAGAGTGTCACAACGCAAGAGGAACCGAACCATGTCTCCACATACCGTTTCCAGAATCTGCTTCGCCCGGTCCTGGTCCAAAGACTGGACCGCCGCCGTCGATGCAATAGAACCCCAACCCGACCCCCGCGTCTACGGACCGCGCCTCCCTGGCGGGACACCCTGCACGAGCGCCACGGTCCCCCGGCGCATCGTCAGGGGGCGCCCCGACAAGCTGGGGCAACCGTCCGGCCCGTCTTTCCCTGGATCCAATGACGCTAACTCCAAGTCTTCCTTGGCCTTGCTATGCATCATGGGCAAGACACACGCCGCACCCGGAGTCCACAACTCTCTCCCGGATACCCTTGAATCGTCAAAATACGCTATGGGACACCCCCCCTTAAACCGTCAAAATAAGGGAGGCACGGACACCCCGCGACGGGCTCCCACTTCTGGGACGCACACCCGAGGAGGCGAAGTCATGTGTCATTCGGGGAGGCCCTGTGCTATGCTTTCGGTGCGTATTTCCGGCCCGCTGCAAACTTCGAAGAACGAGCCGGAGCATGGGCTGCACGCTTCTCGGGAATAGGCGATTCGCGTCTACGCGTTGTCTCGTGCGCTTTGCATGCTCCGCACACAAGAGGATTGCGTGTTGTGATTGAGTTCTTGAGCCGCCCCTCATCCTTGCACGCCATGCTGGTTCATTTTCCGCTGGCATTGTCCGTGGTCGCCATTCCCTTGATCTACGTGTGCGCCGCCAGCCGCGGCGACCGTAACGAGCTTCGATGGCTGGCCGTCGCCTGCTACTCGGTAATCGTGATAACGGCATTTCTGGCCGTTCAGTCCGGCGAGCGCGCCATGGATCACATTCCACCTTCC
>JBHEKO010000778.1:0-7825 GCA_041859475.1 Candidatus Hydrogenedentales bacterium | reverse complement strand
GCGACAACGACGTCTTTCGAATCGCAGGTTATCCGGTCTACGACGTTGTCCGGCAAGCCCTGCTCCGTCGTATACGTCCGTTGAATCTGCTGTTCGAATTGCCCCACTGCGAGAGGCAACTCTGCAGCGGCATTCTCGCCGCGCCCGGTTCCAAGACCCACACACAGCGACACCGTCACAAGAAATAGTATGCGCATAGACGCCTCCCTCGCTCATTGCTCGACTAAGGCGGCAGAAGTCACCTCAGGCATCCCGGCCACCGCTTCGTGCCGCAGGCTTACCCCTAGTTTAACAAAGAGTCGCGTTGGCAGAGATCAGCATTCTTAACATCCCCTGAAACGAGCCCCTTGACAAGAACCCCCGAATGTCTTAATCTATTAATACACATTAACACTTACACCGAGGACATTATTGAATGGAATTCTACCTGGAAACCAATGACGGCGCCCCAATCTACCGTCAGATCATGAACCAAGTGCAGCACATGGTCGCATCGGGCCGGTTGCGGCCGGGCGATCCGATGCCCTCGGTGCGCGCATTGGCGAGCCAACTGCTTGTCAATCCGAATACCATCCTGCGCGCATACCGGGATCTTGAGACCATGGGATTGCTGGAGTCGCGGCAAGGTTCGGGAACCATCGTGGCCGACGCAGGTTCACCGCTGGCACGACGCGAGAAACGTCGCATCATCGTGAAACGCATCGACGCGCTGCTTGTGGAGGCGCGCCAACTCGGGCTCACCACCGCGGAAGTGAAGGAGCTCATCGATAGCCGCGACGCAGCCCTGGAATCGCAACGAACGGCCTAGCCGGAACAAGGAACACGATTTTGGATACCGTTATCGAGATCGCAGAGCTCAGCCGCCGGTATGGCCGCGTTGCAGCCTTGGACTCCGTATCCCTGGCGGTGCCACGCGGCGGCGTGTTTGGGCTTGTCGGCGAGAATGGCGCAGGCAAGACGACCTTGATACACCACGTCCTTGGGCTGTTGCGCGCGCAGCGTGGAACTGTCCGTGTATTTGGGCTTGACCCGGTTGCTCATCCCGCGCGGGTGCTGGGACGAATCGGAATCGTCACGGAAGACCGGGACCTACCTGGCTGGATGCGTCTCGATGAACTCCTGAATTACACGCGCACGTTCTATCCAGCGTGGGACCATGCATACGCGGAAGAACTCCGCAAGACGTTCGGCTTGGACGCCGCGACCCGGATCGGCACGCTCTCGCAGGGGCAATTGGCCAAAGCGAGCCTCATCGTGGCCTTGGCCCATCGCCCGGAACTTCTCGTATTGGATGAGCCATCGTCGGGCCTGGACCCCATCGTACGCCGGGATATTCTCGAGGCTGTGATCTGCGCCGTGGCAGAATCCGGTCGCACGGTGCTCTTCTCGTCGCACCTGCTGGACGAAGTGGAACGCGTGGCCGATCAAGTCACGATGATGAAGTCCGGCCGTCTTGTGCTCAATGCATCCATGGATGCGTTGAAGGACTCGCATCACCGTCTAACCGTGCGCGCACGAAACACCTGCAAAACCCCACCGACCGTACCTGGAATGATCGCCCGCCGGGGCGACGGCCCGGAGTGGACGCTCCTGTGTTCCGGATCGTTGAATCGCCTCTTCCCTGCGGTGCAGGCCTGCGGCCTGGAAATTCTCGCAGCGACAACGCCCTCTCTGGACGAGATCTTTGTGGCGCGTTGTGCCGCGCCGATGGCTTTCGACGCTGATGAACATGAACCGGTCTTGAGGGTTATGTAAACAATGCTTCGCCATGGCTATGGTCTTCTGTGGGCGGAATGGAAGCGCACGCGCAAACCGGTCATGCTGGCTGTGACGATGCAGGTTTGCATCTTCGCCTACATTGTGTGGCCACACTCTTCTTTCGCCAAGTTTCCACAGGAAGTGTTGCCCCTGTGGTCCCTTGCGGTGGCGATTTGTCTACTCACCGTGCTGCTCGTGTCGCAACACGGCTCGGGCGAGCTTCGTTTCGCGGTTCCCCGGCGCTGCTATCTGTTGCCGGTCGACACCTATCGGATCGTATTCTGGTTATACCTATTTCGTGTGACCGTGGTATTGGTCACCTCGGCCTTGGTGGCTGCTTCATACACTCCTTCGAGACCAGATTCGGCAGCGCGGCCCGCGCTCATGATGGGGTTTGTCGCGGCTTACGCGACGATTCAGGCGCTCGTCTGGCTTGCGCCGTGCATGGGAAGCCGCCCCCTCTCCTACCTTTTCCTGGTCGTACTGGGGTCGGCAGCAGTGCTGCTCTACGTCAGGTACGCGCCGCAAATACACGGCGCTATCGCTTGGCGCTTTGGTTTTTCTACGCTTCTCGTCGCGGTCTCGTACGTTCTATCCTGCATTTCCTTGAGCCTTCTGCGAAGCGGCGAAGCCATGTATAGAGGCAGCGGCTCGGCCAATACTTGGCGCGCGCCGTTCAACACGGGCGGCACACGCGACTTCTACTCTACAACGCAAGCCTTGTTCTGGTTCGATTGGCGGAATAACGTTGCGAAGGTGGCGCTCTCTTTCTCGGCGCTTCTGTTTGCCATGAACGGACTACTCCACGTCGGCAGCTACTTTGAGTCGCTCGGCGGCGCTGACGCCCCCGTTGAGCGCCTTTGGATGTCGGGACTCTTCCTGCTTATATCCGCGGCAGTCCTTGCACGGATATGGATTGGAACGCGCCGGCTCTCCCAAATGCGACGAGTGCCCGGAGGATATCTGCATCGACAAGCGCTTGACGACAAAGACCTCGCCTATGGGAGAATCGCGAGCATTGCCTGCGCGGTTTCCGTGTGGACCGGCGTGTTTGTTGTCGGGACGGTCGCCATGACGGCATTTTCGCAATGGTTGAGTTCCCAAGCAATCCTCCACGTCGTTCCATCGTACCCGCTTTGGGCTTTCATTCCGCTTGCAGTCGCATTCACGTGGATTGCGTATTGGCAAGGGTGGCTGATCGTCGCGCTGTGCTTGGGCCAGCTTCCCGCCGCATGGGCGCTTCAGCATTTCGCCCCATCCCTTGGCGAGTACGAAAGCCTGTCTCCCGAACGCATTGCCGTGTTCGCGACTGAGCTTGCAGCCGTGCTCGCCGTCATATCATTTGCAGGTGCGCGATACCGCGGGTTGCTGACTTTGCGATCCCTTTGCCTGTTTGCCTTCCTCGCCGCGGGAGCTTCCTGTCTGGGCGCGCTTCTCCTCCAATCCTGTCAATTCCTGGAAGGGTACAAGGGAGCCGGACTGTGGACGCTCTGCGGCGCCCTCTCTCTACTGGCCATGAGTCCCTTTGCCGCTGTCCCGCTAGCCGTTCACCAAGCACGCCATCGGTGAGACCGAATTTCGCCTTGAGGGTCCAATGACGGAGAGTCCTGCAATGAAGATACGGCACTACCTTGTTCTTTGCGCAGTAGCCTGGCTGGTATGCATTGTCGCGGCGAGGGCTGATTCGCCAGAACCCACTAGCCCCCTTCCGGGGCGCGCCAAGGGCACCCTATTTTCCTTTGACGCGCACGCGGCCACGGGTCGCACGGCGTTGGTCTTCACGTCGTGGCGAAACGGTTTCTGGATTGACATTGAGGACACGCGATCGCACGAGCGGATCGCAGGCGTTTCCGCAGATTATGCGCCCATCTCAGCGCGCTTCTCGCCGGAGGGAGAATCGCTGCTCTTCGCGAATACCTTGGGAAACATATATACACTCGATGTATCCACGAACACAGTGCGTCCCCTTCTCGTGGACAAAGGATTTGAGAGCGTCTTTCCCAGTTGGGATCCTTCGGGCAAACACGTTGCCTACTGTCAAAGGCCGCGCGACCGCACCGAAGGAGTGAAGTCCCATGTGCGCTCGCTGTGCATTGCCAATTCCAAGGTGGAACCGGTTACAGAGGACACCGAGTCCTTGGATAGTACTCCAATTTGGTCGCCGGATGGCCAGAACATTCTCTTCCTGCGCATGCTCATGTCGGGACATCGTCGCGAACGGTCCACGTGCATTCTCAATGTCGCGACAAGGGAAGTCCGGCCATTGCTTTCCGATCAGCCCGGCGACAGTGTCGTAAGCCGTCTCCACTGGTCGCCGGATGGGAAACAGGTCTTGGTCGTGAAAACGCTGCAGGGACAAGACAACGCCCCCAATTCGGGTACGTTAAGCATGCTCCGCATCAGTGAGAATAAGCCAGACTGGTCCGTACAACTGGAGGAATTGGAGGATGCAGCCTTCAGTCCCGACGGAACAACGGTGCTTGGCATCACGGGTGAGTCCTTCATCTGGATAGACCCCACAAGCGGAAGTTCGGTCTCGCGCTGCAGTATTTCGGGAATTGGGCCGTGCAGACGCGAGGTGACCGGGCCAGTGCTCGGATTTGAGCGCGGCAGCCGGGATGTCGTGCTTTTGAGCGCAAACGACTCGCTGTACAGGGTCCAGCCTTCCGGAGATGTTAAGCTAATTCGCGAGGCTAACCCGGAACCGCTCCCGCCGTTTGAACAACATGAATACCAAATCGATGCGCCGGACGGGTTTCGCGTCCCAGTTAAACAATTCGTGCCTACTAGCCCGAAACCTGCGGTCGTTATGCTTGCTATCGGCGGGCCAGGCGCGCCTGTCGATCCGGCGCAAGACCCGCTAATTCCGCTACTGCTCGATGCGGGCTACGAAGTCGTTGCTCCGGTCTATAGAGGCTGCGGCGGTTACGGACCCGAGCATCTCATGGCAAACCGCGGCGAATGGGGTCGCGCGGATGTGAGCGATGTCGTAGCCGCAGGAATTGAATGGAAAAGGCGCAATGGAAATGGCCGCCCCTTCGTACTTGCAGGATATAGCTACGGCGGTTTCCTCACGCTCTTGTCGCTTGCACGCGATGATGCACCCTGGGATGCTGGCCTTACGCTATGGGGCCTGGCAAGACTTCAGCAACCTCTTCTGGGAATGCTCGAAGCGAGCCTGCCCGCCGAAGACGATGCAAAAGAACGTGCACTCGCCGAGCGTTCGCCTATCCGCCAGGCCGGACGCCTTCAACGCCCCGTGCTGATGCTGCACGGAGCACTTGACGGCGCGGCCACCAGAGATGAGGTCGCCGAATTGCACAGACGCATTCCGCACAACGAACTCGTCGTCTACGAAAATGACGGCCATGGGCTCTTCTTGAACCGCGAAAGCGTTTACCAAAGGATCCTAGAATTCGTATCCAAAACAACCGTCGCTAAGTGAAGTCTCGTTTCCTGTAACCGAGGGGGTGTCCTTCGTCGAAAGTCCCTGACTGGGGCGTTCGTCGCGGCAAAGCAACGGGCTTTGAAGCATGGGTTCGCGAAACTTGTGACACTCTGGAGCACACAGGGATTTGGGATTCTGGCGAAGAATGCTTCACTCCAACCGCAGCCACCCCATCTTCGAGGGATCATCTGCTCCGTATCCAAGCCGCGCTTGAACCGGCGACTCTGACGCGGACGCCCAGCTACGGATGACAGTCAATTTCTTGTCCGTAGAAATCGCGGTAATATCCACGTTGATACGCATGGGGCGCGAGGGGTCTGCTTCGCCTTGGAAGGCCGCGAGCGGGATGCGCAGGCGGAAGGTTTGACGTCCTTCGACTTTGCTCGCCGCACACTCCCAAGGTGAATCGGGGACGAGCCAACCGAGGCGCGCGGTGCGATTTCCGTTGATGTCCGCGCGGAACGTGCGGCGGGGATAGAGGTGCGTCGATTCGATCGCTACGGCGACAGCGGTGGGACGCCACAGTTCCGAGGGCGCGCAGTCGGCGTTGATGTAGAGATAATCGGCGTCGTGCACGGCTTGCCACGAGCACGCAGCGTCTTCCGGGGGTATGGGCGCGTGAGGCAGGGATTTCCACACGTCATCGGTTTGCCACATGGTCTCGAAACCGTTGGCCGCGCGGGCGCATCGGTACGTAAGCGGGCCGTCCGATAGACCAGCTTCTTCCGGGAAAACACGCTCACCCGCCGCGACGGCCTTCTCGGCATCGACGAATTCGGTGCGCAACATTTCGCGCAACCGCTCGACGCGCCACTGTAGTTCGGCGGGAAAATACGTGTAGTTTTCCGCCTCAGCTTGGAATCCAAGGAAGGGATTTCGCGCGCACAGCTCAGCCATCGTTGTCGAGTGTTCGATTTCCTCCTCGGCAATTGCACGCAGTTGCGCCAGTAGTTTCGTCTTGTTCGCGCCGGAGTCGTAGAGCAGACGCTCGCGAAGATCGTAGAACCAAAGAATGTTGTATCCCGTGCGAAACTGAATGTTAAGCGCCTGGGCCACGGTGAGGTCGAGTTGGCGCGCGGGGTCGTTGGCGAACTGCGGCTCAAGCTTCAGCAGCACATCCAGTCCATCCTTCCACGTGTCCGAGAGACGTTTACACAGCGTCAGCATTTCTTCCATCGTGTGCGTGCCGCAGAAACACTCACCAATGCGGTCGCCGCTGGGCGGGTATTCGAGTTTCCACACGGGCGAAAGGTTCTTGTGGACAGGCTTCAGATGGAGCGGCCACACGACGCCGTCGTGCATAGGGCCGTAATATTGAAACGCGTTCGTGAGCGGATAGTTCTCGTACGCCTTCGCGAACAGCCGCCACGCGCGCACAACGCGTTCCGCGTTCGCGGGGCCCCAATCGCGGCGCGCGAGTTGCAGCAGGAATTCGTCTTCCGTGAGTCCCTCGGGAGAGAAAGGAAGCACACCGGCGGCGGCTCGGTTCATCACGGAAGGCAGGCTGCCGATATACCAGCATTGCATGACGCTCGTGACGCCGAGCCGGCGCATCTCGTGGTATTTCCAATACAGGTTGCCCGGGACAGGCACGTAAGGGGCCGTCGATACCTCGAACGAGTTACACGCTTGCAGTTTTGCGCCCATGGCAACGCCGCCCTCGGCGGCCCCCGCGGCGATGTTCTTGAAGACGTCGCTCGGCCCGAGGTACGACAGCCAATAGTCCCCGGCATGGCGCGGCTTGCTGAGTTGCACTTTGACGCCATCCGATTCGAAGTTGTACTGGCAAATCACGCCCGGCGGCGTGCGTTTGGCAATGTCTCTCAATGGGTCCGTACTTTGCCGCACGCCCGTTCCGTTCCCCGGCACGTACAACCAGGAAATGAGTTTGGCGTCGGGATTGGCCGCGTGCATCCCCCGCTGCATCGCGGAGAGCGAGGCGTGGAGAATCTCACCGAGGTCTTTCTTTGCGCAAATGGGGCATGCCACGCGCCAATTCTCATCTACCCCGCTGAGACATGTCGTCCATCGTTCGCCGAAACTGATATTGATGAGACCGCCAAGATTCGGCGCTTGCGTGAAGATATCGTTCATGGCCTCGTACAGATACGTTTGCGCCGCATCGGAAAACGGGCAAAACAGCAGGCCGCCACCACTGAAGGGCTTGCTGCCGAGTTCGGGATGGTCTTTGAGAAGCGGGTTGTCGGGACTCATCACGCGCGGTTCGATGCAGAACAGGAAGACCTTGATGCCGTAACGGCGGCACTTGGAAATCGTCCGGCGCAGTTTTTCCAATCGCCGTTCCCTGTCGGGATCGCACACGGCGGTCAACGACGTCTTGCAGATATCCTTGAACTCAATCGTAAGCCACAGTCCATTGATGCCGTCGTGCGCGAGCCGGTTGAGGTAGCCGTCGGGATAGTAATCGACGTCGTCAAGAAGTTCGTCTTTATTCTTGGGTGGCCGTTTGATCGGCCCGAAGAAACACCGCGAGATCCGCGATTCTATGAACGGTGCGCGCTCGATCTCCCCCACGGGAAGAAAGGGTCCCTCGGCGCTCATCAATTGGTCTTCCAAGTAGAAGATGCCGCGCCGGATGCCTTCCGTGTCGCTGGCTTG
>JBHEKO010000656.1:0-13944 GCA_041859475.1 Candidatus Hydrogenedentales bacterium | reverse complement strand
CTTCAACGGCTGCGGGACGCCGATACTCTGATGCGCGGAAATCCACGACCCCGTGTTTCCGCAATAGCTTCCCATGAGATGCAACACACGCGAGTAGTTCGTCTGCGACAGCCCCAGCCCGCCGTATTCCTTCGGAATCTTCATCCCGAACGCGCCGATCTCCGCCAGCTTGTCCAGCACCTGGCGAGGCATCTCCCCGTCCGCATCGATCTGGATCGGATCGACGTGCTCTTCCAGAGTCCGCATCATGAGGTCGAGGTAAGCATCGCCCACCTTCTTGTCCTCGGGGTCCTGCAACGGATACGGATTCATTAAGTCCCACCGGAATTTCCCCCGGAACAGCTCCGCCGTAAAACTCGGGTACTTCCACTCCTTCTCCCGCGAATCCTCGGCTAGCTCCATCGCCTTGTCTTTGTCGGAAGTGTGCTGCGCAGCCATAGCGGTGCCCTCACTGTGGTTGGAGATCTGCGTCTGACCAGGACTATACCGAATGGTAAGTAATATGGTAAGTTTTGTCAATACCCTGTAGGCAGGCCTCGACAGCGAAAGAATTCGGTGCACCAAGGTAGGGCGCCAAGGTGGTACGCCATGCCGGTGCGCAAGGTAGGGCGCTTTCGCCGAAAGCGCCTCCCCCACACTCGCCCGCCGCCCAATAGT
This sequence comes from Candidatus Hydrogenedentales bacterium, assembly GCA_041859475.1. Lineage (GTDB taxonomy): Bacteria > Hydrogenedentota > Hydrogenedentia > Hydrogenedentales > SLHB01 > JAIBAQ01. The sequence continues at coordinate 13,287 of JBHEKO010000656.1, read as the reverse complement.
CGCATCGCCCGCATTGGATATGCTTTCATCTACGACGCGCACATTGTTCATATTGCGCAAGCAGGGGAGATCGCCATGAGTGCCTACACGATAGAAGTTGCCTCGCGAGCGGAAGTCGATATCGCCGTGGCCTACGCGGCGCAGGAAGGATGGAACCCCGGCAACAGCGACGCCGCGTGTTTCCATGCCGCCGATTCGCACGGGTTTCTGGTGGGGCGTGTAGATGGCGAAATCGTGGCCACGGTCTCCGCCGTGCGCTACGGCGCAGGCTTCGGGTTCATAGGCTTCTACGTCGTGCGCCCCGAGTATCGCGGCAAAGGCTACGGGCGGCCCATTTTCGAGGAGGCCGTACGTCGCTTGAGCGATTTGGCATCGGTGGGACTCGATGGCGTCGTGGCTCAACAGCAGAACTACATGAAGTCCGGCTTCGTCCTGGCGTACCGGAACATCCGGTTTGAAGGCATCGGCGGCGGAGTAGCACCCGCGGAAATCACGCCAATCGAGGATGTGCCGCTTGACGCCGTCCTGCGCTACGATGCCTCCTGCTTCGCCGTGCCCCGCGAAGCCTTTCTTCGCGCGTGGCTGTCGCAACCAGACGCACATGCCTGCTGCGTGCTCGCTCCCAGCGGCGCACTTTCAGGGTATGGCGCAATCCGGCCCTGCCGGAACGGATTCAAGATTGGGCCTTTGTTCGCCGACGGCGCGGATACTGCCGACGCGCTCTATCGTGCGCTGATTGCCAAGGCGCCCGGCGCGCCGGTATTTCTCGATGTGCCCGAAGTAAACCCCGCGGCGGTGGCGCTTGCGAAACGGTACGGCCTATCCCAGTGCTTCGAGACCGCGCGCATGTACAAAGGCGAGCCACCCGGTGTTCCCGTCGAACGCGTCTTCGGCGTCACGACGTTTGAACTTGGATAGCTCGCCCCGGTTGATTCTCGTTTACTACTGTCCGCTTGGAGGCGCGGGCGCTTCCTGTCCAGTGGGCACTTCAGCCGGGGGCAGCAACTGTTCTTGCGGGACGGAATTCGGAATATGCTCGCCACCTTCCAGAAGCTTACCACCCATGCTCGCGCCTTCTTGCCGGTGCTGCTGACTGTATTGCTTCTCCGTCAACTTCTCGCCCTTCTTCATGTTGAAGTTCGAGTTCTCCAACGTGTAGAAGAAAGTCTGCTTGGGGCCTTCGTTTAGAATAAGCCTGCCGGTAATCAGCACGGGCTCCTCCACGAGGTTCACCTTGTCGCCCTCGGCCATCTTCACGAGGATGATGTCGCGCATGGGCGGCGCCTCGCAGAAGTAACACTGGATGGGCAAAGGCAGGAGCATGAAGTGCTCCACGTCGCGAAACTGGTCGATGGGCGTCATGAATCCCATGATATTGACGATCTGATCGCGCTTGCTCTTCAGGTCTTCGTGGTAGGTTGCTCCACTCCTCGTTGTCCCCTTGGTCTTCCGCAGCAATTCCCAGTCAAGCAGGGTTATGCCTTGCTTGGTGCGATTTGCCTCTTCCGCCCGGCGAATTCGGTCGTACTTCTCCACCAAGGTCCCCAGGCGCATGTAGATGTTGACGCCCACCACAACGGCGAGTACTACAACGATCCCCAGAATAGTCCCCAAATCTCGAATCACACGGCGTCTCAAGGGTCAATACCTCCAGAATAAACGTACAATTCCGTCAAAAGTCTATCATAACTCCGAAAGCCCCCGCGTGATGTCGGTGCGGTAGGCCTGCCAAGCGGGAAGGATACCCGCCAACATACCCATCAGGAGCACAACCGAATACGCGGTGACCATATCGGGGCTGGGACGGAAGGCAGACACGGAAAACCCTATACGCTCGGTCAGGTAAATTCCGAGACCGTAGGTAAGGCCCGTGCCGACGATCCAACCTGCGCCAATCCCCATAAGAGTAACCCAGAACGCCTCGATGAGTACAGCCCCGAATACTTCGCCTGACGAGGCTCCCAACGCGCGCATGATGGCCAAGTCGCGCCTGCGTTGGACGATGGACAGGTACAACCCTATGAGAATGGAAATCGAAGAAATCACCGCAACCAGATAACCAATTGCCAGAAGGACTTGCCGCGCCGTGCCCAAGAGCTGGTCGTACAGTCGTTGGACCTCGCGAATAGGGTCGGCTGCCACGACTCCGGGGGTCTCCCGCATAATGCGAGGGATGAACTGAAACCGCTGTGCAGGACTATCTAGCACGATCAACACGGCAGTCGTTTCGTGCTCGTGGTCCTCATGCTCTCCTTCCGCAGCGTGGTCTGCTTCCGATTCTTCCACGTCTTTGGGGGCCGCACCCGTCAACGTCGCTGTACCGTACTCGTGTTCATGGGCATGCCAGATAGACTCGAGCGGCGTGAACACGACCCGGTCGTTGGGCGTGCCGGAAGGGCGCAGGATGCCGGTGACCGTGTAAGGAGTGTCTTTGTGCTTTTCCACGCCTTCAACGTCCATCAGGCCGTGGGTGCTTGCGAAAGTGTCACCCACTTTTAGGCCCGTCTCTCTCGCGACCGTGCTGCCGAGCACGGCCTCGAAGGGCTTCGAGAAATAGTCGCCCTCCGCGAGCTTGTAGGTATTGCGTTCTTCGCCCGTAACGCGGTCGCGCCAATCGAATTCGAGCAGTTCGCGGTTGGTGCCAATAACGCGAAATCCCTGGAGCGAATCGCCCATTCCTATTGGAAACGCGGCGACAACCTCCTCGTCCTGCTTGATCTTCTCGTAGGTGCTGTAGGGAATGTTGCCCGCGGGTTGTCCAATAAAATAGACGGAACTCAGCACCAATTGCTGTGTGCTGCCGACCGCGCCCACCGCCACGTCGAAAGACTGGCCCTCCTGCACGAATCGCCGCTCCGTTTCATCGCGCATCAGAAGAACCGCCGTGATCAGGCCTACCCCCAGCGCCACGGAAAGGATGGTCAGAAACGTCGTGAGCTTGCGGCTCCACAGATAATTCCATGCGATGTGCCAGACAGTCATGACTCGATCTCCTTCACCAGCCCGGTGCAGTCGAATCGTTCCGGCAACCGCTTGGCAATACCTTCATCGTGCGTGACCAGCAAGAGGGTCAGCTTCTCTTCCGCGCATAGGTTCAACAACAGATCCATGATAGAAGTGGCGGTCTTCGGATCGAGGCTGCCGGTCGGTTCGTCAGCCACGACCAATCGCTGCTTGTTGGCCAACGCACGCGCAATGGCCACCCGCTGCCGTTCGCCCACGCTCATCGTGCCGGGGCGGCTGTTTAGGCGGTTGCCAAGGCCTACGCGCGTCAACAGTTCTTTGGCGCGCGGCCGCCACTCCGTGGACGGGCGCGTGTCGCTGAACCGCATGCCCAGCATGACATTTTGAAGCGCGGTGAACGGCCCCAAAAGATTGAAGGTCTGAAAAACGAAGCCATAGCGCTCGCCCCGAAACCGGTCGAGCTTCCCTTCGCTCAACGAACTAATTTCAACGTCGTCCACTCGAATTTGCCCCGAATCGGGACGCAGTAGCCCGCTGATGAGGTTCAGCATCGTACTCTTGCCGCACCCGCTCGGACCCCAAAGCGCAATCCGCGCGCCCTCGGGCGCATGAAACGACTCGCAATAGAACGCGACGCCCGGTCCCAACTTCCGCCGGACGTTTGTTACGTTAACCATAATGCAATACTCCACGATGTGGGGCCGCGCCTACGCGACGCCAGCCCCAAAGCCTATGACCTTATCGGATACCGTGTCAACACGGCGGATGGTGGAAGTCTTTCGAACAGTCCCTTGGCAAGCACGGTCTGGAGCGGTTGCGCTCCGTGCTATTCAAACGAACTGCGATTGGATCCGGAAGAATTCCGTGACGGAGGCGCGTGGGCTCGCCGTTCCGCCGTATATCCGAGGGACGGCAACAACGCAATGGCGCGGCCTCCGCCATCACGAGTCACGCATTGGGATATGGTGTCCAGCGCTGGTTCCGGAAGCGGCAGTGGCGAGTAGCGGTCATACTCGCACGCCAGGCAGTGATGAAGACGGGTTGCATGCAGGGAACAACTCGAACTTGACTCGCGCTCGTGCAGGTGAACCGTTGCGAGCATGCTGGAAAGGAGGCCCAGAACCAATACCGCAAGTGACACCCGGCGATGGACACCGCTCAGAATCATCGTACTTCCGTAGCCCGGCGTTTCCGGGCAGAGGCTGCATAAGACAGGGTGCATAACAGACGCCATATTAATACTGTGTTCTCAATAAATGCAAATCGCGAAGGTGGATAGTCTCAGGAAGGTGGAGGCGGAGCCGAATCGGAGTTCTCGTCTCATCACGTAGACGAGAACATCCGCTACACAAGAGGGTCGGACTTGGAGCCGGAGAATTGTCGGCGCGTCGTGAGGCTCCCACTTTTCCGACGCTCGCACCACGAGCGTCCGCAGTCTGTCGTGTCGTGTTTGAATTGGGACCGAGGTGTCTGTTACGCTATCCGTTCTTGAATCCCACATGTTTATGCCACACGGAGAGATTTTGAAATGCCGAATACGAAGACGGCCAAGGCCCGCGACATCACGAACGAACGCAACCGCGAGAAGAACATCGCCGTGAAGTCGCGCATGAAGACCTACGTGAAAGAGGCGCAGAGCGCTATCGACGCCAAAGACAAAGACCGCCTGAGCAAGGCGTTGCCGGTCGCGTTGGCCGAGATCGACAAGGCGGCGACGAAGGGCGTGCTTCACGCGAATTCCGCGTCGCGCAAGAAATCCACGTTGCAGCGTCAGGCGGCCGCGCTGAAATAGCCGGCGCTTCCGCGACACGAGACTAAAAACAGGCCCTCGCACCGCATTGGCGCGAGGGCCTTTCGTGTGCCTACTCTTCTGAAATTCGATCAGACTTTGGGTACTTCGGCGGACTCCGGGGCAGGCGCTTCGACAAGATTTTTACCGGCCAGCAGTGAATCCAACTCTTTGCGGAGTTGCTGTTCGAGTCCGGGAATTGCGCCTACGTGAACGGACTGCACGCTGCTGTCTTTGCCGATGATTACTGTTTGCGGAATTCCGCTGACCCCGAACAAGTCGCCGACGGCCCCGTCTGTGTCCAAGGCCACCGTACACGCCAGCTTCGCTTCGGCGAGAAATGCCTTGATGGTTTCCGCGTCTTCACGTTGGTTCATCGCGTAGAAGACAACGCCCTTCTCTTTGTACTCGTCGGTGACCTTGATCAGCGCGGGCAGCGCTTGCCGGCAGGGTCCGCACCACGTAGCCCAGAAGTCGAGCACGACTACCTTCTTGTCCTTATGGCTGGCCAAGTCGGCCTTCGCGCCATCAAGAATGTCCAATGAGAATGCGGGGGCGGGTTTTCCCAGCAGAGGGCTTTCCTCTTGCTCTTCCCTGCCCATCATGGCCATCAGCGAATCCGCTTTCTCCGCTCCCTCGGGGGGCGTGAATGCAAACTTCCCGGCGGGGACGGGTTCGTCCACTTTCCAGTTCGAGAATACGACGCTCACGGACATCTTCATGTCTTTCACGGGCATGCGGTCGCCCATGGCGCTCATGGCCTTGGTCATGTCGGGGATGACCTTAAGCAGAAGAGGCTTATCCCCCGCTTGAACAAAGAGGTCGAAGTCCATATCGCTCTGGACGATCTTGAGGTGGCTGCATTTGACGCCTTCGGCGTCTTCCACGCCCACGAACGTGGCACCCTGTACGCCTTCGAGAATCGCAGCCGAGGGGTCGTCCGCAACGAGAGACGCAAACATCATCGAAAATTGACCCGAGAAAGCGGCGGCGTCGCCGGAGACCACTTCGAATACCGACTGAGGTGCGTCTTCCTGAATATACTTCTTGAACATGGGCACGTACGTGTACGAGGTCTTCCCGTCGGATACGATCGTCGCGCCCATCATGCCCTCGTTCAGAATGCGCGCCACCTTGTTGGGACGCTCCATGGCCACGGAATACTTCGAGGACATCGTTTGCTTCATGCCCTGGGCTTCCATGACCATGTCGGTAGTCTCGTCGAGGGTGAAGGACTTGAGTCCTTTGTAATACGCCCCGAGGGCGTCAAGGACCTTTTTGGCTTCGGGATCGATTTTGGGTCCTTGCGCCTCTTGGGCGGAAGCCGCTGGGGCAAGTGCAACTGTCATTACGGCAACGAGGGCCAGGGACAGTATGCGAAGCAAGCGAGTGGGCATTGGGAAATCTCCAGTATGCGATTTGGATCGGGGCAGCACTAACGCAGTCATGATACGAGAACGGTTCTTCGAAGCCAAGAAAAAAGAAGAGGCTTCGAATTGCCGGGCGTTGTGGCCCGAAAACCGAAGCCGAAATCTAAAAGCCGAATGGGCTACTCCAGGACAAAGACTACGGCCGTTAGCACCGTGGTCCACATGCCGTCCTTATTGCCCTCGGCGGATTGACAGATATTGCGCGTCTTGAAGATATGACCGCTGGCTTTGTAGATCTGTTTGCGTTCGTCCCACGCAAGGTCTGGGTCGAACTCGATGCCGAGCGTAGTCGCAAGCATCGTTGCCGCAAGGTCTTCGGCATAGTCACCGGCGATGCTGCTCTTCTGACCGTAGGAATGGTGCTCGCTGATGTACCCGTACTGGTCTTCCTTCTGCGGGACGGCAAGACCGACCGCGGAAGCAACCAAGCGATTGGGTTCGCACGTGTCGCAGCGCGACATGACGCAGAATACGATTTGCCCGGGCGAGAGCAGTTTAATGCCCTCTCTCTTTGTGATGATTTTGCAGTTGGGGGGGAAGATGCTGGAAACGTACACGAGATTGTGTTTTTCGATGCCCGCATCACGAAGTGCACTCTCGAACGACGCCAAGCGCTCCTTGTGGATGCCCACTCCGCGGACGAAGAAGCCGCGTTTGGGAGTCAGATCCTTGGCCATGGACGGACCATAATCGGCCGGAAGCTGACGTGCCAGGGACTTATCCATCTCATACTCCTCCCACTCAATGCTGATTGCTGTGTTAGAAACGACGAAAAACGCGAAATACGCCCCGAGCGCGGTTGCGTAGTATAATCGCGCCTGGTGCGTGATGCAAATACCGGCAAACTTGGAGAACGTGCATGCACTTGAAGTTGAATCCTAACCCATTTCGCGAAGCACCGGACGCCGTTGGACCCTCAGGTAGCTATCAACCGGTGAGTTTCTGGCAAGAGACCATTCCTGTTAAACCGCTGGCGGATTTGCAGGAAGATATTCAATGCGATGTGGCCATCGTCGGCGGGGGATTCACGGGCCTCTCCGTTGCCTGTGAACTTAAGAAGTCGGCGCCCATGCTCAACGTGGCCTTGATTGAGCGGTCGGTTGTGGGGCACGGCGCAAGTGGACGCAACGGCGGGTTCGCGATGCCCCTTATCGGATGGGACCTCACCGATGCCGCACGACAGTTGGGCGAGCAGAAGGCCGCCGAGGCGTACCGGCTCATGTATCAGGCCGTCGCGCATTTCAAGAAAACGATACACCGGTACGGCATTGCCTGCGATTTGGAAGAGACGGGCTATCTGCTCTTGGCAACGTGCGCGGCACGATTGAAGCGCGTGAAGCATGAGGCAGAGCTAGGGAAGAAGCTGGGATTCGACATCGAGTATCTGGAAGGCGCCGCGCTACGCGAGCATATCGCAAGCAAGAACTTTATTGGAGGCGCGTTTGACCCACATCCCGCGATTGTCAACCCGGCGAAGTTGGCGCGGGGACTGCTCGATGTGGCCGTAGGGCTCGGCGTGCAGGTATTCGAACAAACGCCGCTGACGGAATTGACCGACGGCGATCCGATTGTGTTGCGTACGCCCAAGGGCAGCATCAAGGCGAAACAAGCCTTCATGGCCGTGAACGGATACGGCGCATCATTGGGATTCATGGCGTCGCGCGTTCAACCCGTGCACACATACATCGTGTTGACACAACCCCTAGCCGACAACGACCTCTCGGCCATCGGCTGGGGTGAAAAGCGCACCAGCCTGGAAACCGCGCGCAATTTCATTCATTACTTCAGGCTGACCGCGGACAACCGCATCCTGTTCGGGGGGGAGGACGCGTGCCTGTTCTACAAAGGGGCCTACTTCGATTCGCATCCACCCACGTTTGCGCGCCTCGAAGCGCGATTCCGAGAGTACTTCCCCGAGTTGAAGCACGTGAAGATTTCGCACCGCTGGGGCGGCGTCCTTGGCGTGACGATGGACATGTTTCCCTCGTTCGGCGTTGGCGGAGTGAAGAACACGATCTACCATGCCTGCGGCTATTCCGGGCATGGCGTTGCCCTGAGCAACTATGCGGGCGTGATTCTCGCGCCGCACATCTTGAACCGGGCCGGCTTGGCCGACCCCGGCGCCGAGGCAATTAAACCGTTCTTCTGGAACCGCCGCCCGATGGCCGTTCCCGGCGAACCATTCCGATACATCGGCCTGCAAGCCTACCGCATGGCGCTTCGCAGCCAAGATTGGTGGGAAGGCGCGTAAGTGAACGGTCCTTCACGCTAACGTTTCCAATTGACTTTCGTGCGGTTCCCACTCTTCCGATGCATGCCCATCGACTACTAACGTGGGAACATCGACTGTTGAAGATCCGCACTATCGTTAATTATACTGTGCGGGAGAGACGGACTTCCGTGGAGCGAATCGGGGGATTCATTAATCTATGTTACTACAAATGGAGAGTACTATGTCTAGAAGTAAAGGTTTTACGTTGATTGAGTTGCTTGTGGTTATTGCCATTATCGGTATCTTAGCTGCCATCTTGCTGCCAGCGCTCGCCCGTGCGCGCGAAGCGGCTCGCCGCGCTAGCTGCGCCAATAACCTGAAGCAAATGGGTCTTGTGCTCAAGATGTACTCCGGCGAGAGCAGGGGCGAGAAGTACCCCACGATTGCCCAATTCAGGACGACGATGCAATTGAATGGCTTCCAGAGGGTTGACTGCGAAGCTGGCATCGCGGCCGGTCTTCCCTGGACCCAATGGGCAACGAGTAATGGAAAACCTGCCTCCTACTACTTCCCCTATATTCCCCAGATCTATCCCGAGTATCTGACGGATCCCAACGTCATCATTTGCCCGTCCGAAGCGGATCGTCCCATAATTGAAGACCCGAAGACGGGTGAGTCCATCCTGCACGTGCACTGTCGCGAGTTCGGTATTGGCCAGAGCGCGTCGGATGAGTCGTACTATTACTTGGGATTCGTCTTGGACAAGGCGGACTCGGAAGACATCGACCTGTCTACGATCGGATTGTCGACCACTTCGGGCTCTATGGCCAGCCTGCAAGTGCTCGGCGTGTTCTTGACCATCGGCGAGGGCGGCGACACGTTTGCGGAATCCGATAACGATGTAAGCATGGGAGCTGTTCCGCTTCTGGGCAACCTAAGCGCCTATGGCAACGGCGGCGGAAGCACCGTCTACCGCCTCAGGGAAGGCGTTGAGCGCTTCATGATCTCGGATATCAACAACCCGGCTGCGAGTTCGCAGGCCCAGAGCCAACTGCCCATCATGGCTGACCTCGTGTCGACTACTGTTGAGCAGTACAACCACGTACCCGGCGGCTGTAACGTGCTCTTCTTGGACGGTCACGTTGAATTCGAGAAGTATCCGGGCGACCACATTGTAAGCCGCGCGATGGCCAACACCGTCGGCTCCGCAGGCTAATCGTCCCCAAATCAACCGAACCCGATCCGCTCTCCCCGGAACCCGAAAGGGTTCCGGGGTTCTTTTATGCCGTATGCCAATCGTCGCGCTTGCTTTGCCGCTGACGGCGTGGAACTTCCCGGGCAGGCCATCGGGCCTCACGATTGCAGCACAAAGGTAGGGACGTTTCGCCGAAACCTCCGCGGGTGAACCAAACGCCAGGTAGGGACGTTTCGCCGAAACGTCTGGGGTAAACCAACCGCCAAGGTAGGGACGTTTCGCCGAAACGTCCGCGGGTGACAACCAGCCTACAGGTCCATCGTCCCCTGCAAGTTGACCACCCGGTTTGAGCCGTCTTCGAAGACGACCCTTATCTCCCTCGGCGAATTGGCGAGATCGACGATGCGATAGCCGCCCTCGCGCGGCGCGACGCGCACGCTGTCGATGCCAAACGAATGCCCGCGCTTGCGGTCGATGTACACATCGCCATAGTGATCGCGCATCCGATTGCGCGCTTCGGAAGCGGCCCCATTCCCCCACGTGTAGATGGTGAACTCGCCGATACCCAGGCCTTCCTTATCGGTTTCGCCGCCGTGGCCGTAGTTTTCCATCATAAACCCATACTCCGCGGGTCCGAAGAAGGGCCAGACCTTTTCCCACAGCGCTTTCTGCTGCGGATTCTCCGGGCAGTACATCATCACGAACGAAGCCTTCATAGCGGCAATGCCTCGCTCGAACAAGTCCGCATCGCCCATTTCGCGATAATAGTCCAGGAATAACTCGGCGAAGAGACTCTGGCGGGCGTCGTTCCACTCGCCGTCGCAATTCATGACACCGAACCCACCCAGCGCGGGGATGTAGATGAACGGAGGCTGCCACACCTGCTGCGTCATGGACAGTTCGTCCAGCACGCGGCGTCCCCAATCGAGGTAGCGCGCCTCTCCCGTGACGCGGTGGGTGGCGAGCAAGGCCTCTGCCGTCCAGAACATCGAGAAAGTGCACTGCTTGTACATGGCGTTTCGCGGGATGCGTTTACCGTAGTACTCGCCTTTGCCCCAGCCGCAACACGACCAGTAGGTCTCGAAGTCTTCCCAGCGCCCCGAGGGAACAATCTCGACGAGAAGCGCGTCCATGGCGCGCACTGCGGCATCATGGTACTTCTTCTCGCCGGTGATGGTGGCGAGTTCGAGCAGGAACGTGACGCTCATGCTGGTCTCCGGGGATTGGGCAAGCGCGAGCGACGGCGCAAGTGTCTCGGGATGCAGCCACGCCGGGAAGAACCCCTGCGCATCCTGCAGCGTCAGGAGCTTGTCCGCGTAAGTCCCGGCATACGCGAGCAGCCGCGGATCGGCATCGAGCTCGCGGTACCATCGCAGCATGTGCAAGCACGTCCAACTCGCGTCGAGCACGTGATACCAGTCCGGCGTCACGCCGCGTTCCCACGGAACCCGGTTGGAATTGGTCCAATGGCCGGATTCCCAGCCTTTCGTGCGGCGGTACGTCTTGCCGTCCTTCTCTTCGTTAAACATCTCCGCGGCGTAGACCGCTGGGAAGATGCCGTCCTTCATGGGAGCGGCCAGCGAGAATTCCTTGGTCAACTTCGCCTTCTGTTCGAGGTCGGCATTCTGAGTCCGGCGCGCATAGCGCAACACGCCCGCCGCGCCGCGCAGCGAGGCAAACCACGCCTGGTTCCAGATCGAAAGGTTCTCACGCCACGTGGGCTCGCCTTTATAGTTGGGCGATTGCGTCACATTGACGATGAAGCAGGGCGAACCAACCTTCTTGCCGTCGATCTCGAACTCTTGCCACACGGGATTGCGCCACGTGTCGAAGGCCCATCGATACGTGTGCTCCACAAATCGGTCCATCGGGACGACGCTGGGTTGCCCCTCCGCAAGTAGCGGGCGGCCGTACCGCTCCCAGAGCATGCGCGACACGCGCCCAAACGGATTGCGCGGAACGTCGTCGTCGGCATAGGCAAGCACGAAAAACCCGAATTCAACACGGCCTGGCTGCAACGTCATTCCCGGCTTCTTCTTGTAGAGGACGTGCGTCTCCAATTCCGTGCGCGTCATGCCGAGCGTCATGCGTCGATTGGGCGCATCCACGTCCATGAACCACGGCGTGGATTCATCGCGGCCGCAGAGGTCGAGATCCGGCACGAGGATGAACGTAGCGGACCCTTGGGATGCGATGAGCGCCGGAGAACGAAACACGTGCTGCGCGATGCAGTTGCCTTCCGCAGGGGCCAGGTGCGGCGCCCACCAGAAATCGGGTGTGAAGGAGAGTTCGAACGAAATCGACACCTCGTCCTGCTGCACGGCTTTGGCGAGTTCCCACGAGACCCGAACACGTTTCCATCCCGCGTCCGCATCGGCGATATCTACGGTGGGCACAATGGTATCTGCAATGGAAGGCGCCTCGAATCGCGCAAGCTCGCTACTCCCGAGAGTGATGGTGCACGATTCGGCGCTCTGGGTGATATTCATGGAATGGGTCCTATCGGCGGCTGCAAAGATGGAGAGTGCCGCCAGTGTTATCAAGTGGATGCTGGTCACATTGGGCTCCCTGCGAGATGAATCCCCTTGGGGAAGTGTTTACGCGAAAAGCTCGGTGAAATGCAACGTCGCTACCCGCACAGACCTGTGCTTCGGCATCTTTTTCAATCGGCATGGATCGATTCGAACATGGCGACGACGTTCTCGGGCGGCACGTTGGCGAGGATGTTGTGCACTTGTTGGAAGACGAATCCGCCCCCCGGCCGCAGCGCCCGCACCTGCTCGCGCACGTGTTGCCTAACCTGCTCGGGGGTACCGTTCGGCAGCACAAGCTGCGTGTCGCAACCGCCGCCCCAAAACGTGATGTCGTCGCCAAAGTCCCGCTTGATGCTCTCCGCGCTCATGCCCGCGCACGAAATCTGAACGGGATTGATCGCGTCGAGGCTCGCGTCGATCAGGTCGGGAAGCAACGGGCGCACCCCGCCGCAGCAGTGCAACATCACCTTCACATTCGCCAGTTGCTTGGCGCGCGTCCACATCGCCTTGTGGCAGGGTTTGAAATACTCGCGGTACATATCCGACGAAATCTGCGGACCTCCCTGCGACCCCAGGTCGTCGCCAAAGAGAATGACGTCGATGTACGGGCCCACTGCGCCGAGGAAACGTTCCAGATTCGCGAGATGAATTTCGAGAAGACGATCCAAGAATGCGTGCACCTTGTCGGGGTCCTCGGCGAGCATCATCAAGAAGCCGTCGTTGCGCCAGAAAAACTGGCCCATCTCGAGCGTGTTGCCGCCGAAGAGCCCGATGATGGCCTTGTTGGTAGAGGCGCGCAGGCGCTTGGCGCCTTCGGCGAGGCGATCCAATCCCTGCGGGCCCGAGGTCAAGGGGCCGGGCGGCGAGGCCACTGCGCACCACATGCATTCGTTCATGGCGCCGGGGATGTTGTCGATATCCTCGCGATCGAGATAGGGGTAGTAGGTTTGCTCGAAGTACAACGCGCCGTCGGGCATCTGGGCGATCACGCGCCCGCTGGCGGAACGAATGACCCACCGCTGGCCATCGCGTTCCGGCAAGGCCCACGCGGGCATCTGGCACGGCGTGCCGTCGGGCAAGGTCCAATCGGCCCAGTCTTTATCGTCGAGTGCAAAGGCGCGGCCCAACTCGATGGTGTCGATTCCGAAGCGCGTGAGGACGTC
>JBHEKO010000558.1:0-3174 GCA_041859475.1 Candidatus Hydrogenedentales bacterium | reverse complement strand
CGCGGACGAACCGGCCCTCTTCGTAGCGGAGGGTGATGGCGACGCCATCGACTTTGAGTTCCACGACGTACCGGGGCGGCTCGCTGAGTCCCTTGCACACGCGCTGGTCGAACGCGCGTAACTCGTCTTCGTTGTAGGTGTTATCGATGGACAGCATCGGCACGTCGTGCTCGACGGTCTCGAACTCCGTCAAGGGCGCCCCACCCACGCGCTGCGTGGGGGAGTCGGGCGTGACCAGATCCGGGTGCGCCACCTCGATGGATTCGAGCTCCTTCAAGAGACGGTCGAACTCCGCGTCGGAGATCTCCGGCGCGGCGTCCAGGTAATAGAGGCGGTTGTGCCGGTCGATCTCCGCGCGTAACGCGGCGCACCGGGCACAAAGGTCCTCCGTGTTGTTCCGTGATGCTGTCGTCATGGCGTCATTATATATATCCCCAAACAGGGCCGCACGTTGCATCGGGGGTACCGCCCACGGGGACACGGGGAAATAAGTCAACGCAAGGCGCGAAGAGTTGGGGGCGTTGAACGTTGAACGCTAGAAAGAAGCCGCACAGGAGTTGGCGGGATTCCATAGCTGGTGTTGATGCTCGCGGAAGGGAATCATTGCAGGCAGGGGAGGCGCGCGGAATATGGCAGAGGATTCAGAGAAGACCGGCGGTCGGAAGAGTGGCAAGGTCAAGACCGCGCCACAGAGAGGACGCCCTCTGATAACTACCAGCCTCGCTTGCCGCCCAATTCCCCGTACATCCGCCTCCCCCGGTCTGTTAGATCATAGTGATCAATTCCATGAGAATCCTTGTCGCAACTGACGAGGCCCATTCTCACAAGTTCGCGTATGAGCCTTTCCCCATCTTCCACTACGTGAGTTTGACTGCCGTCGTCGGGAGAACCTAGGAATAGCAGCATCTCCTTCTGTTCATCGCTTAGTTCAATCATCCATTCCTCCGATCTGAGATTAGTCCCGAATTCTGCATTCCGAAGCCAAATGGTCAATGCCATATCTTCTAGCGAGCCTGTGTTTGGGAAACCACGCCACAGCAAGGAAGACGGGCGAGCTTGTCAGTGGAGGCATGCAAGATGCGGAAGTCATGGACTAGCCGGCGAACAGTTCACCATTCTCGGTCAGACGTTCCAAGGCAAGACCGAGTAACCTATCGTCAAAAAGACTCATCTTGCGACTTCCAGCGTCGTCACCCCCTGGCCATCGCGCCAGACCGTTGCGAAGGGATTGTATCGTGGGTTCGCAATTGCTTTCCTTGAGTAACCAGTCAACGGTACTCAAGAGTTCCATCCCCAAAGGCGACTCAAATCCATCGATTATCTCTGAGGTTGCGCGAAGTGCAGGCAAGTATTGCTCAGTTTCTTTTTCACTTAGAAATTCGCTTACAGCACTTGCTTGTGCATCCTCGAAATAGATCGGATCGAAGGGGCTGGCATCGCTCAATCGTTTTTCGCAATGCAAGTAGCTGCCGTCAAGACCATTGAGTAAGTGGCGCAGATTGTCCGCATACGGTCCATATCGATTGGCTACAAAGTTCAGCTTGAGAGGATCTTTCTGACCCATCCTAAGGATTGTACGGTGTAGGAACCATGCAAGTTTCTGAATTTCAAGATTGGAGCACTCAATCCCGAGCACACAGTAACGCCGTACAAGTTCTGCAATTAGCGCCCTGGCAGGTGTAAGTTTCTTAAGTCCTTCACGTTTCGGTACATTATGATAACGCGCAGTAGGTTCAAACACCAAGATGTCGACTTCTTCCAATGACTTCATCGCGTTCTCGATTTCCACCTTTACGTCATGCCAATCAAGACCTCCATTTCCACAACCTAGCGGAGGCAAAGCTATTGAGTGAATCTTCTTTTCGCGAATCACACGTACCAAATCATCAAGTCCGTCTCTTACCCACTCCAAACGGCTCGGCTGGCGCCAATGTCTCTTGGTCGGAAAGTTGATCAACCATTTTGGTCCTACGAGCGCCCTGTTCTCCGTCACAAACATTCGGCCTACTCGCACTTCCTTCTTCCGGCACGCCTCCTCGTACTCCGCCATGTTCTCCGGGAAAGCCTCTCTGAACATCAGAGCTATCCCCTTGCCCATAACACCAACTTCATTTACCGTGTTCACGAGGGCTTCAGATTCGGCCTCAAGTAGATTCCCCGCAGTGTAATGTATCATCAAAAGAACCACCCTGATTTGGCATGAACCTCTAGATCCAGAGAACGCTCGGCAACTAGACCCGCAAGACGAACCTTCTGGGCAGGACCAAAGCATACCATACCGAGTAGGCAATCCGCTGGCAAATGGCGATGTATCAGAGCTTCCGCCTGATAGCGTTCGAACTTCTCAAGATCATTCGGGTCTCGCCGAAAATCCCTGCCTTGCAAGATTTTCCAGTCCACGATATCGAGTTCGTCGATTGAGTCCGAGTACCTGGCCGCCCGTAAATATGCGTGTCGATCCGTAAACAGAAACGTGCGTCCTCTTCTCTTGAGGTTTATCAATGAAGTCACCAAAATCACGATTTGGTCCATGGGTCTTTTCGTGATTCCATTGTAACCCGTTTTGATATTGTATAACATTGGCGTATACGGGGTGAAGTAGAATGGTATGTAGTCCGCCAACGTACCGCCCGGTGGCAGGGAGACTATTCGGTTCGCTCGCTTGTTTATCAGATCGGCGTTGCCAATCTGAATGTAATTGGGGTCGCAGATCTCCGCGTTTCGGCAATGTAATCCGTTGCTGACTGTCCACTCCACGTTATCAATGTGAGTGATTCGAAAGATAAGTGCTTTCTCTGGAGTCAGTGAACTCATGAGGCTGATTCTATCATCACGCCCGAAGCACTTTCATCACCCCCTCACCGAGGCGGCCGATGGCTTTCACTGCAATGCAGGACCTGGAGACCTCGGTATCAGTCGCCTCAAATTCAGAAACTCGCCGCGTTAACTTATGGGAACACAACTCCCTTGCCGATCCCTAAGATGTGGAACGGCCTTGATAGTTGGCCGAATTCGCTCCTTGACCTGGTGCTGCCTTTGCTGCCCCCGTAAGAGGTCTTCATCTGCTAGTCCGTTACATACTCCGCCCCCTCATCCGGGGGAAACAGTGGCCTTGGGCGGTTCTTGTAGACGAAGGCTTCTGGCCGGCTTGGGTGACGCCGAGGGAGTCGACGG
>JBHEKO010000272.1:0-5380 GCA_041859475.1 Candidatus Hydrogenedentales bacterium | reverse complement strand
CCTCTGCTATACTTTGTTCCTCCAATCCGTATCGGGGGCATCGCAGCAGAAGGAGTCGCGATCATGGGACGCAAGTTCGTGTTGGGGCTGGACTACGGAACCGAGTCGGCCCGGGCTTTGTTGGTGGCAGTGGACAATGGCGAGGAAATCGGCATCGCGGCCGAGCCATACCCCGACGGGGTAATCGATGTGGCGCTGCCCGGCAGCGGGAAAAAGCTTGGCCCGGATTGGGCGCTTCAGAATCCGCGCGACTATTTGTATGTCCTGGAGAAGACCGTATCGCGCGTGCTCAAGGAATCGGGTGTGAGCGGCGACGACGTGATCGGCATCGGGACGGACTTCACCGCGTGCACGATGCTGCCGATCGACAAAGACGGCACGCCGCTGTGCATGAAGCCTGAATTCGCGGACAATCCCAATGCGTGGGTCAAGCTTTGGAAACACCACGCGGCACAGCCCGAGGCCGATCGCATCAATCAAGTTGCGGCGGAACGCGGCGAGGATTTCCTTGCGCGCTATGGCGGCAAGATTTCCAGCGAATGGTTTTTCCCGAAGGCGCTGCAAACCCTCGACGAGGCCCCGGAAGTCTACGAAGCGGCGGACCGCTTCATCGAAGCAGGCGACTGGATCGTGCTTCAGTTGTGCGGCGTGGACAAGCGCAATGCGTGCGCGGCCGGGTATAAGGCGATTTGGGACGAAGGCTATCCGGACCCCGCGTTTTTCAAGGCGCTACACCCGAAATTCGAGAACATCGTTCGCGACAAGATGAACGCGGAGATTGTCCCTTCGGGCGCGCGCGTGGGCGGCCTCACCGCGGAAATGGCGAAGAAACTTGGCCTCAAACCCGGCACGGCGGTCGCCGCGGGCGGGGTGGATGCGCACGTGGCAGTGCCTGCCGCGACGGTCAGCGGTTCGGGCAAGATGGTCATGATCATGGGGACGAGCTTGTGCCACATGGTGTGCGGCGCGAAGAAGGTCGCGGTCAAGGGCATGTGCGGCGTGGTCAAAGACGGGATACTTCCCGGATTGTACGGATTCGAGGCAGGACAAACCGCGGTGGGCGACATCTTCGCGTGGTTCGTGAACGAGTGCGTTCCCGGGTACATCGTCGAAGAGGCGAAGGCGGCGGGGTTGGACGTGCACGGCTATCTCGGCAACCAGGCCGCTCGACTCAAGGTGGGCGAATCCGGCGTGTTGTGTCTCGACTGGTGGAATGGAAACCGCTGCATCCTCGTGGACGCGGACCTTACGGGGCTTATGGTCGGTCTTACCCTGACGACCACGCCCGCGGAGATGTATCGCGCTGTTCTTGAAAGCACGGCATTCGGCACCTACACGATCATTCGCCAGCTCGAAGAAGGGGGCGTGCCCATCAGCGAGTTGTACGCGTGCGGCGGCCTTCCCGGCAAGAACCCTTTGCTTATGCAAATCTTCGCGGACGTGACGAACCGCGAAATCAAGATCAGCGCCAGCGATCAGACGGTCGCGCTCGGGGGCGCCATGTGGGGCGCGGTTGCGGCAGGCGCGGCAGCAGGCGGCTACGACGACATGACCGCGGCGGCCAAGAAGATGGCTCGCCTGCGCGAGACGGTGTACACGCCGAATGCGGAGGCGCACGCGGCGTACGAGAAGTTGTATGCGATTTACCGCCGCTTGCACGATCTTTTCGGGCAAGGCGGCGATTCGGCGATGAAGGATTTGAAGGCGCTTCGGCTCGGCGTGCACGGGCACTAGTCTACGAGGGATTGTTGGAGCGTGGGCAATTGCCGTTGAAGTCTGACGGGTTGTCGCAATGAAAAACCGGTCGCAACGGAGTTTGGGAGACAGCCATGGCGCTCATATGGGAAGAGGCTCGTCACGGAACGGGGTTTCCGGAGATCGACGCACAACATCGGCAGCTCATCGAACGGCTCAACGCCCTGAACGCGGTCCTCGACGGGGGGCCGGGGAGCAAGAGCCGCGCCTGCGAGATGATCCATTTTCTGGAAGACTACGTTGGGGAACATTTCGGCGCGGAAGAACAGTTAATGGAACGGACCAAGTGTGCAAGCTGCCCGCGCAACAAGGAAGACCACGCCCGTTTCGTGGAAGAATTCAAGGATCTTCGAATGCAACTTGAACGTGACGGGGTCACGGAGAGTTTTGTGCGAGCCATGCACGGCCGCGTGGTGTCGTGGATCGATAACCACATCGCGGGAGTGGATACGGGTCTTCGTTCGGTCGCCAAATAACTTCTGAGGAATCCATGCGCAAACAATCGTTCGACTTTCTGAAACAGCTTTTGTCCACGCCAAGCCCTTCGGGCTTCGAGCAACAGATCCAGGCCGCGTGCAAGATTTACGCGAAGCCGTACGTCGACAAGATCTACAAGGACGTTCACGGCAATCAGTATCACGTGAAGAATCCGGACGCGAAGTTGCGGGTCATGCTGGCGGGGCACGTCGATGAAATTGCCCTCATGATCAACCACATCGACGACAAGGGATTCCTTGGCTTTCAGGCCATCGGAGGCATCGACGCGTCGGTGCTCGACGGGCAACGCGTGGTTGTGCACACGGAGAAGAAGAATGTTGCGGGCGTCATCGGGCGGCGCGCCATTCATCTCACCGATCCTGAAGAGCGCGGAAAACCACTGCAACTGCACCAGCTCTGGATCGACATCGGCGCGAAGGACAAAAAGGAAGCCGAGAAGACCGTGGACATCGGCGATCCCGTAACCATTGATGCGGGGCTTCTTTCGTTGTTGAACGAGCGCATTGTCGCGCGGGCCTTGGACGACCGCATCGGCGCGTTCGTGGTGCTTGAGACCATGCGCCTTCTCGATAAACGGAAGGTCGAGTGCGCGGTGTTCTGCGTGACGACGGTGCAGGAAGAAGTGGGCTTGCGCGGCGCCACGACGAGCGCCTATGGCTGCAACCCACACGTGGGGATCGCGGTCGATGTCGGGCACGCGACCGATCACCCGAACTGCGACAACAAGCGCTACGGCGCGCTCAAACTGGATGGCGGCCCCATTCTGCATCGCGGTCCCAACATCAATCCCGTCATCGCGAAGACGATGGTGGACGTGGCCAAGAAGAAGAAGATTCCATATCAGATGGAGGCGGCGCCGCGCGGGACGGGCACGGACGCAAACGCGATGCAACTCAGCCGCGGCGGCGTGGCGACGGGTCTCATCAGCATACCCAATCGTTACATGCACTCGCCGGTGGAAATGGTTTCGTTGAAGGATGCGGAGCACGCGGCGGTATTGCTCGCGGAGTGGATCGCCACCTTGAAGCCGGGGATGAATTTCATTCCCTGAGGATCGGGGCGGGTGGGATGGTTGGCGCGTACGTTTCCGGAGGACGTTTCGGCGAAACGTCCCTACCTTTACGGTGTGGAGAGGTACGGCTATTCACGCATTTCGTCGGGGTCGACGTAGGCGGCGCTTGCCGCCAAGAGCACTTGGCCGATGAAATAGAGGGGTAGTCCAATCTGGCCGTTGATAGCGCCCGGTGCGATGAAGCGCCCGCGCGCCACGCAAACGTCCGACAGGTAGAAAGCCACTGCTCCCGCGATAATGAGAAGATAGCCGGGCTTCTTCCATGTTCCGAAAGAAAGCGCGAGCATGATGGAAATGACTGCCGTATAGGCGATGACGGGAAGCCGAAGCGCCTCGGAAACGTTGGGCCATGCGGCAGAAACCAGAATTGCGCCGGGCGCCACGAGGACTACGAGTCCCCATCCCGCGATGTCGCGCCGGGTGTCGTATTGCCAAAACGCCACGGCGTAACAGACATGACCGATCAGGAAGCTAACCAAGCCCGAGAGGAAGTTCGCATGGTTCCCGCTCAGCAGCAGCAAATCGCCCGACCACGAAAATATCAGCCCCGCCAATAGCCACCGGCCATAGACGGTTTGCGTCGCTCCAGCCAGCAAGGCCGTTGCGATGAATCCCGAGGCCGCGACCATCTTCAACACACCGAAATTACCTGCCCCGAACGTGCATAAAAGCGCCACGAGTGTGGTTGCCAGACCGGCAATCCACACTCGTGCGGCTACTCCGGAATCTCCTTCGGCGAGGCTACAACTCATGCCGCCTTTTTGCCAAGCCACTGCTGAACAAACTCCTGCCTCTTGCCGGGCTCCGACTGGCCCAGCGCCCCCTTATCGCTCAGGTCGAGGACAACGCCGGTCAACTTGCACAGCGTGAACGCCAGCCGGACGACGACGTAGTGGTCCTTTTCCTCTTCGAACATTCGAATGAGCGGTTTAATATCCTCTTTTGAGACCACCCGCGTCAACGCGTAGGCCGCGCGCCGCCTGACCTCTTCGGGCGCATCGCTCTTGAGAATGCGCGTCGCCGTATCGCGCGTCACCGCGGCAGGCGCGTGAAACTGCAGCGCCCCGATGAGTTTGACGCGCGCGGCGGGGTCTTGCGCGTTATCGGACGCCTGCTTCGCGACCGGCAGCGCGAGGCTTTCGGGCATGGCCGCCTCCAGCGAACGCGCCACGTAGCGCCGGACAACGGGATCGCTGTCGGAGAGATACGCCGCGAGATCGGACGCGACGGCCTCGTTGCCCAAGAGCGCAAGGGCCTTCGCCGCGCCTTGGCGAACGGAAGCATCGGCGTCTTTCAGATAGGGGACGATGGCCTGCGCGGCCGGTGCATAGAGCATGGCCGCGAGTTCGCCCATGGCCGCGGTCAATTCCTCGCCCTTCTTGTTCGCAAGCGACGCCAGCACTGCGGCGGGGACCGCTTCATCTTTCCAGACGATATCGTGATCGATTTGCTTGAAGGCATTCTGCTCCTGCGACCAGCAGAAGGTCTGGATATCCATGCGGTCCTTCTTGCACTGGTAGACCGTGTACGTGTGCTTCGCCATCGTCGCTTTGTCGTCCGACACGGCCGTCCACCAATCCGCGTAATTGCCGCCGATGTCGCCGCCGTTCACGAGGTAATGCACGCCGTTACGGTCGTCGCGCTTGTCTTCGCGCAGGGGATAGTGGCGCTCGTAGATGTGCGTGTGTCCGGACATATGCGCCGTCACGTTGTGTTTGTCCAGGATGCGGCGGATGTACACCATGCTTTCGCCGGGCTCTTTGCGATTGTCCACAGGCCCATCGTATCCGGTGCAGTAGACGGGGAAATGCTGCGTCACAAACGTGTACTTCGATTGCACGCCGGTGAGGTGTTGATCGAGCCACTGCGCCGTGTCTTTCACGTGATTAAGCATCGTCTGTTCCCACGACAGCATCACGACGTGGACGTTGCCCCAGTCGAATTCCGCATACGGCTCCGAACCGCCCGGCATCTCGTGGTACTTGCCGAACCAGTCGTTTTCGGTGTCGTTCAACATCGAGCCTTCGTGGTTACCGCGTGCGGTCGCGATCATGT
>JBHEKO010000156.1:0-16254 GCA_041859475.1 Candidatus Hydrogenedentales bacterium | reverse complement strand
CCAAAGAACGATCTGCGATGCCACGGCGAGTACTCCCACGGTAGTCAGAATCCAGCGCTGAATCGATAGGGCGCTTCCGATTGCTGTTGCCTGCATGGCTCCTGGCACGGACCAACCGACATAAGGAACCAAGCGTCCAGCAAGAAACAGTCCAACAATCGCAATCAGAAGAAGTCTCCCGGAGCGCCGGACATACCATGGCGCGGCGCCTTCTTCGTAGGCGCGGCCCCAACGGCGTAGTGTCAGAAAGAGCAGTACGGGAAGCAACACCATGGTCGCGCAGTGTACAAGCGTAAACCCCGCCGTCCCAATCCACATCGTGTCGGCATTGAGCTGCGCCATCACTAGGAACGGATCGACAAGCACATAAACGACCCGCATCACGAGCGTCAATGCCAGCGTCGCCGCGGCTACCGCCGCCAGCCTCCGTCCCAGCGTCACGCCCGCTTCGCGCACGTGGACCGTCTCAAACATCGACTTCAATACCCCCGCATCGCCGAAATGCTCGCGCACGAGCAGGAACGCGTCCTGCTCCTCCAGCTTCTCGCTGCACGACAAGTAAGCGAGCATCTTGTCTTCGAAATGGTCCTGCAGCTCTTCGCGCACGTGGTCCAAGCCATTCATCGCGCACACTTGGTCGCAGTACGCGCGAATCTGTTGCTGCATCTCGGGAGTCAGTGTGTTATCCATTGAGGGCTTCTCCTTGCTTGAACAGCATCGCGTGGAAGAACGTCCATTCTTGTTTGCCGGACTCCAAGGCCCCCCTGCCCGTCGCCGTAATGTAGTAATACTTGCGCTGGCGTCCCGAGCCGGATTGCTGCCACTGCGCCCGCACCTTCCCCTCTTTCTCCAGCTTGTGGAGTACGGGGTACACGGTTCCCTCCTGCCATGTGAACGCACCGTCCGCCTCGGCGTTGATGCGCTTGATAATCTCGTACCCGTAGTTCGCTTCCCGCGCCAACACCGAGAGTATCAACAGCGCCGTCGACGCCCCCATCAGCTCTTTGGTGTAGTTTTCCATGGCAACATCCTCCGCAGGAACTATACCAAGAACTTCTATGGTTGTCAAGGGCAATCGCGAAATCCGTGCGAAATGGGGACGACGCACGGCGCCCAAGCAGATCTGAAACTGTGGTAGCCGTACGATAGTGGCGGCGAGTTCGATAGCAACGGACGCGGCCCTGGAGCCAAGACCCGAGCCTCCGGACCTCAGCGGCACAGATTGCTCCACGCCGATGCGCACGCCATAATAGAGGAACCCCTGCGACCCGGCGGGGATTCTACCCGGTGAACGGAACCAGGCATGTCACTTCCCACGGCAGTCACGATTGAGGAATATGAAGCACGTACCCATTAGATTACGGCCGCTCTCCGGCCTCTTGCTCGTCCTGGCGTCCGTACTTGCGGCATCCTCGGGGTGTTCGCGAAAAGCCCTGGAAGGTGTGGTCGTGACGGTTCGCGGCGAGACCTTGCCTGGTGTCGCCGTCGCCATCAAGGGCACGGATTTTCAGGCGGTCACGGACGGGGTGGGGCAGTACCGTCTGCCGGCTATTGCGGGCACGCATGCCATTACCTTTGCAAAGACCGGCTACACGCCCGGTCTGCTCGAACTCACCATCGATCAACCGCGCCCCGTAACGGCCACCACCGTTTCCCTCTGGCCCTTGCCCGAGTCCAAGAGCATCTACCTGTTCGAGAATTTCCGGTACACGCGTACCGACGTGCTCACGCCGGGTCCATGGAGCAGCAAGCGGGATTCTTCCATCGTCTACGGCGTCAAGCGCGACATCGAAGTCTCCACCACAAATCCGCAGCCCTTGATTGTCAGCTACAACAAGGCGATGCCCTCGGAAGTGAAGCTGAGCAGGCTGGAACAGATTGCGGTCGAGCCCGGCATTGGCCAAAGTTCGGACAAAGCAATTCGTATCTGGAGTCCCGTCGAAGACTATCCTGTCACGTGCGAAGCCATCGACGCGCCCGCACAGGAACTGCGGCGCATTGTGCTTCAAGGACCGCTTCCTCCCGGAGCCTACGCGATTCACTGGGGAGGGCTTACCGGCGGCCAGACCAACGAGGAGCAGCGTATCTTCTGTTTTCGCATCGTCGATCCGAATGCGCCTCCGCCGGCGGAAGAATCCGCGCCCGCACCGGACAAGGAAAGCCCCAAGAAGGAAGAGCCGGCCGCGCCTCCAGAGGAACCGGCTGAGAGTTCCACCGCGCTCGAAGGATAGTCCGCTCCGCTTCCCGTACCCGCACGCGCGTTTTTCGTTGCATCGTGCCCGCACGCGGGTTACCCTACCCGTTCAGGCGCGCGCTTCGTACGACCGGAGCGCGCCCAAGTATTGTATGACCAAGCAGAGGAACAGCACATGAAGCGTCAGTTCGTCGAAACATTGCAGGAGGGCGACGTCGTCAACGACTATTTCGTAGCGACGCGCAAAGACCTCCGCGAACAACAGAAAGGCGGCAAGTTCCTCGGGATGGTCTTCAAAGACCGTAGCGGCGAGATCGGCGGCATTCTCTGGAACAATGCCTCGTCGGTTGCGAAGTTGTTCGAGGTCGGCGACGTCGTCAACGTGCGCGGCACGATCGTCAGTTATCAGGATCGGCTTCAAGTGCGCGTCGACCAGGTATTGCCTATGCGCAAAGAGGAGTACAGCGCGGCGGACCTCATCTACGAACCGGAAGACACCGGCCAAATCGTGGATAAGTTCCGCGCCATCCTCGATACCATTCAGAACGATTTTCTCAAACGCCTCGTCGCTTCGATCCTCGACGACGCCGGTCTCATGAAACGGTTCACGGAGGCGGCTGCCGGAAAGAAATGGCACCACGCCTATCGCGGCGGACTCGTGCAGCACTGCTACGAGATGGCCCGGCTTGCCCTTACCATGGGCGAACTGTTTCCAAACCTCGACAAAGACGTGCTCCTGACCGGCATCCTCGTGCACGATATCGGCAAGCTCGACGAGATGTCCCAGGATTTGTTCGTCGACTACACCACCGTCGGCAAGTTGCTCGGGCACTTGTCCATCGGTTCGGACCTCGTGCAACGCCGCATCGACGGGATCCCCGAGTTTCCCGAGACGCTGCGCATCCAGGTTCTGCACTGCGTGCTCTCGCACCACGGAACGTTGGAGAACGGTTCGCCTGTACTCCCCAAGACGCTTGAAGCGCTCGTGCTGTATCACCTCGACAATCTCGACGCCCAGGCCGACGCCTTCACCCGCATCGTCCAGGAAACTCGCGAAAAGAGTCAGGCTTGGTCGGAGTTCATTCCGCTGATCGACCGCCAAGTTTGGACGAAGGAAATGTGATTTTGGATTTCGGATTTTGGATTTTGGATTGGGGAGTTGCAGCGAGCAACGCCGCGCCCGGCGTATCGACTCTGTTCGGCAGCTTCGCGATAGCCGTTGCCTTCTTTCCTCAAACAGAATCCACTCTCGCCCCCAAATCCAGAGATCGGTTCCACTCTTTCACTCTACGTTCTTCAATCCAAAACCCGAAATCCAAAATCCGAAATCGTCATGCACTGCTCACTCTCGTTTGAAGTCCTTGCCAAAGACCCGTCCTGCGCGGCGCGTGCCGGACGTCTTCGCACGCCGCACGGCGAAATCGAGACGCCCATCTTCATGCCTGTCGGCACCCAGGCCAGCGTTAAGGCCTTATCCCAGGAAGACCTGCTGTTGCTCGATGCGCAAATCATCCTGAGCAACGCCTATCATTTGTATCTCCGGCCTGGCGCGGAAACCTTGCAAATGGCCGGCGGATTGCATCGCTTCATGGGGTGGGACCGCCCTATCCTCACCGATTCCGGCGGCTTCCAGATTTTCAGCCTCTCCCATTTGAACAAGGTCACCCCGGAAGGCGTGTCCTTCCAAAGCCACATCGACGGTTCGCGCCACTTCATGTCGCCCGAGCAAGCCATCGATCTGCAGATCGCCATCGGCGCGGACATCATGATGTGCTTCGACGAATGCACATCGTATCCTGTAGAGGAAAAGGCCGCGGCGGATTCCATGCGCATGACCTTGGACTGGGCCGCGAAGTGCAAAGCGCAGTGGGAAGCGAGAGAAGCGGCGCAGCAGGCGCTCTTCGGCATTGTGCAGGGCAGCACCTTTGAGGCGCTTCGGCGCGAAAGCGCCCAGGGCACGGTCGCCGTTGGATTTCCCGGCTATGCCATCGGCGGCGTGAGCGTGGGGGAGAGCAAAGAGGAAATGGTCCAGGCCATCGAATGGACCGCGCCCCTGCTGCCCGAAGAGAAACCGCGCTACCTCATGGGCGTCGGACCTCCCGAGGACATTCTCGAAGCCGTGGAACGTGGCATCGACATGTTCGACTGCGTCATGCCGACGCGCAACGCGCGCAACGGCAGCCTGTTCACGAGCCAGGGAAAGATCAACATCAAGAACCAGGGATATGGGCGCGACTTCGGACCGCTCGACCCGGCGTGTGCGTGCCCCGTCTGCAAGACCTATAGCCGGGCGTACCTGAGCCATCTGTTCCGTGCGGGAGAGATTCTGGCCTTGCGCCTGAATACTTTACACAACCTTTGGTTTATGCTATCGTTTATGGCTACTGTCCGGCAGGCGATCCGGGCCGGCCGATTTGTGGAGTTCAAGCGCTCCTTTCTCCAAGCGTATGCGGCCAAATAGGGCCGTTTTTCTTTTGGGAGGTAGACTGTGTTCGATTCAACGATGCCCTATATCCTGCAACAATTGGCTGTTGCGCAGGCCGAGGCCCCCCCAGCGGCAGCGGCGCCACAAGGCCCAAATCCCATGAACATGGTTTTCTTCATGGTGGCCATTTTCGGCATTTTCTACTTTCTCACGATTCGCCCAAATCAGAAACGCGAAAAAGAGCGGCAGGCTATGCTCGCCGCCCTTTCCAAAGGGGATAAAGTCGTCACGGCCGGCGGCATGTTCGGCACCATCGTCGGCCTAAACGAAAAGACTGTCGTGCTTCGGGTCGGCGAAGAGCCGGGCACAAAGATCGAGTTTCTACGTTCCGCGGTGTCTCGTGCAGTCCCGCGCGACGGCAAAGGGGAGTAGGCCGCGTCCTGAATCGTACCGCGCAGACCGGGCGCGACAGCGAAGGTACTGGAGTCACTGATGAAAAGGCATTTGTATCGCACACTGCTGGTGTATGGCGTCTTGCTGCTGGGCCTCATCTACGTCTATCCAACCATTGGTTGGATGACGCTGTCGGAAAAGCAGCGCGAGGACCGTATTGCCACCTGGAACGAAGAGGACAGCAAGCTCGTCAAGCGTGGCTATTGGGCCACGGTCTGGCACAAGACGCAGCGCTGGGCGCAGTTCGACCGCGACTGGGTAATGAACCTGGGTCTCGACCTTCAGGGCGGCATCCAGATGGTCGTGGGTATTGACTACAACGCCCTCGATCCCAAGGTAAAAGCCGACCTCATCGAACGCGGTATGAACGAGGAGTACATCCGCGAGGAGATGCAACGCCAGGTGTTGCAGCGTATCGAGCGCCGTATCCGCGGATTTGGAGCGCGCGAACCCATCATTCAAACGATGGGCACGGAACAGATCCAGGTCCAGCTCCCCGGCGAACGAGACATCGAGCGCGCCAAGAAGCTCATCTTCACCACCGCCTTCCTGACCTTCCAGATTGTGGCGGGCGAAGACGAGATGGTGAAGGTCTTCGGAGACATCGACAAACACTTCAACAACGATTTCGTTCCGCGACTGGAACGGTCGGCGTTGCGCGAGGAGCAGGGCCTGCTCGCCGTTAAGGAAGGGCAACTCGAATACGTCCGCGATTTGGTTAAGAAGGCGGAGGCCGTGCCTGGACTAATCCCCGAGAATCGAGTGATTGCCTTCAGTAAGGATCCCAAGCCCTGGGAGCCCCAGAAGCATTTCATTTACCTACTCGACAAAACGCCGTTGATGACCGGCGACGGGCTGAGCATGGCCAGTTCCCGTCCCGATGAAGACACCGGCGGAAGCCGCTGGATGATACTCTTCGGGTTAAAGCCCAGCTCGGCCAGCGATTTCGGCGAGCGTACCGCCGCCAATATCGACCGGTCCATGGCAATCGTGGTCGACGGGGTTGTCGAATCGGCCCCGGGCATCCGCGACCGCATCACCACCAACGGACAGATCACCGGTAATTTCTCGCAGGAAGAAGCGGTCGACTTGGCCATCGCGCTGAATTCCGGTTCGCTTCCGGTGCCTATCCGCGAAGACCAGACCGGTTTCGTGGGACCACGCCTTG
Source organism: Candidatus Hydrogenedentales bacterium (assembly GCA_041859475.1). Taxonomy (GTDB): domain Bacteria; phylum Hydrogenedentota; class Hydrogenedentia; order Hydrogenedentales; family SLHB01; genus JAIBAQ01. The sequence continues at coordinate 10,014 of JBHEKO010000156.1, read as the reverse complement.
GAGCCGACTCCATCCGCATGGGCGTCTTCTCTTCGCTTATCAGTCTGCTGATCGTATGCGTGGCCATGATCGTCTACTACCGCATGGCAGGTTTGGTCGCGAACATCGCCCTTGTGATGAACGCCCTCTTGTTGCTTGCGTGCATGGCGTACTTCCAGGCAACGCTCACGCTTCCCGGCATCGCGGGCGTTATCCTCACCATTGGTATGGCCGTCGACGCCAACGTGCTGATCTACGAGCGCATGCGCGAGGAGTTGAGAAACGGGAAGTCGTTGCTGGCCTGCGTCGACGGCGGATACGCACATGCCATGAGCGCGATCGTCGACTCGAACGTGACGACGCTCATCGCGGGCGTTGTTCTCATGCAATTTGGCTCCGGCCCCATCCAGGGTTTCGCCATCACGCTGAGCATCGGTATCCTCTCCAGTATGTTCACGTCGCTCGTCGTGACGCGCGCCGTCTTCGATTTCATGACCGCCAAGAAGTGGTTCACCAAGATCAATTTCATGCAGGCGATCAAGCCCGACACCAAGATCCCCTTCATGAATTGGCGTAAGCCCTTCATGATTGCCAGTGTTATCACCATCATCGGCGGCTTGGGACTCTTCCTGGCGCGCGGCGACCGCATGTACGGAGTCGATTTCACCACGGGCACCAACATGATCCTGTCGCTCAACTCCGACAGTCCCATCGAAGTCGGGGCCGTCCGCGACACGCTTACCAAGGCCGGGTTTGTCGAACCGACGGTTACAGACTATGAGCAGGTGGGGGTCGAATCCCGCAATCGCTTCATGGTCCACCTCGGGGAGGTCTCCGAAGGAGCCGCCGTTGGCACGCAAACCGAAGAGAACTCCGTGGCCACCCGTGTGAAGAGCACGCTTACCGAATTGGCCGGAACGGCGGACAAAGTCGATATCGAAAAGGTGGACATGGTAGGCCCCACGGTCGGCAGGCAACTCAAACTTGACGCCTTCAAGGCAATTGCCTGGTCTTTCTTCTTCTTGATTATCTACCTGTGGTTCCGCTTCGAACTGAAGTTCTCCGTAGCCGCCATGGCCACGCTTTTTCACGACGTCGCCATCGTCCTCGGGCTTTTCGCCATCACGGGCCGCCAAGTCTCGCTGGGCGTTATCGCCGGTCTGCTGACGGTTATCGGCTATTCCTTGAACGACACTATCATCGTGTTCGACCGAGTCCGCGAAGATCTCAAGGTCCACCGGGGACGCGGAACCTCGATTCTCGATCTCATGAACAGGAGCGTCAACCTGACGTTGAGCCGCACCATCCTCACCAGTATGTGTACCCTCTTCGTAGTGTTCGTGCTCCTGATTTGGGGCGGCGAAACGATCAACGATTTCGCGTTCGCATTGACTTGGGGTATCGTCGCGGGAACCTACTCGTCGATCTTCATCGCGTGCCCAATCGTCCACTACTGGCAGTTGGCCGCAGGCCGTTGGGATAAGCGCAAGACCACCGGAACAGACGACAACACCCCCTCGCGCTATCGCCGGAAATCCTCCAAGTCAGGGACCAACGTCGAAGACGAGGCATCCGCCACGTAGTGTATCCACAAGTTTGATTACGTTCCGCGAGGCGTCGCCGATGCGACGCCTCGCTTGTCTTAAGCCGCAGAGCCGTTTGCAGGTAGGGACGCTTCGCGGGTAGCGCCGTTTCGCCGAAACGTCCGCGGGTCACCGAAGTCCGCGGGAAGAGGCGAAGAGGCGGTTTCGGCGAAACCGCCCTACCACGAGAGCGCTGGAGTTGAGGTAGGGACGTTTCGCCGAAACGTCCGAGCAGGCTACTACAACCGCGGCAAACACCAACGGCAACCCGCCTCTGCGCCCTGCCTTGAAACCTCTGACGCGTCAGCCAATCGCGCCCGTAATCAAATACCCGAAGAGATACCCCACCCCCGCGACGCCGAGACCCACGAGAAACATGTCCACGCCGCTGCGGAAGATGCCCCGCCCCGTAAACAGGCTACGCGCCGCGCCCACCGCGAAATGCGAGGCCATCGCGATTGCGAACGAGACCCACGCTGCCGTCATCTGATCGGAAATCACCAGGAATGGAGCAACCGGAATGAACGCGCCGATGGCCGTCGCGATGCCTGTGGTCCACGCCTCCTTCATCGGCGTCGTGCGTTGTTCGCCAATCTGCAATTCCTCGCGAATCATCTCATCAAGCGCCCTCTCGGGCGTCCTCATGATCTCCTCGGCCAGCTTCCCGGCCTGTTCGGGGGGCATCCCTTTGGCCTCGTAAATGAGCGCCAGTTCCTCGCGCTCGAGGTCCGGCATCAGTCGAATCTCTTCCCGCTCCATCGCGATCTCGTGGGCATGCACTTCCATCTCGCTCTTCGACGCGAGGTAACCCGATGACCCCATGGAAAGGGCGTCGGCGATCATCCCCGAAAGTCCCGACAGAACGATTACGTGCGGGGCTACTTCAGCACCCAACACGCCCGCGACCAATCCGAAGTTGGCGGTAAGCCCGTCGTTGAAACCATACACCACGTTGCGCAGCATGTCGCCCGATTCGAGCTTGTGCCATGACTCGCCGCCGCCTCCTCCGCCGATTTCGCGCAACGCCGATGCATGCTGCGCCGATTCGCGCGCGAGCTTCAGCGCCGTGTCCTTTGCCTCGCCCGGCCCGCTCTCGCGATGGAATTGCAGATAACCCTTCACCTCCTGCCCTTCTTCGCGCAGGAGCTGGCTCAGCAGAATGTCCCCGCCGAACCGGCGTGCCACCGCTGCCTTCAATCGCGCCGATGCCGTCGGAGTCGCCTTAGGTGGAGAGATGCCTTTTTCGCGAAACACCTTGCTCCACAATTCGACGTGGCGATCTTCCACGCGGGCAAGGCGTTCGTAGATGCTCTTGCGCTCGTCGCGTTCCTCTACCGCCGCGAGCGCGCGATACAAGTACGCGGCATCAACCTCGTCTCTGAAATGGCGTCGCCACCGAGCAAGCATTTTCGCGTCAAGCACGAAAGTATCCTTATTCGTTCCTGGAAGAGCAGGTCGCAATTAGACCATTTTCGCAGAGCACAACGTAGTGTCTGTCGGTGGCAACGCATGCCTTGGCAGCACCTGCCTTGGGCGATTGCTTCGCCGAAGCCGGTGCGCGTAAGCGACCGCCTTCGGGTCTACCGCAATCCATCGCGCCACGTCGGCTTCCACGTTCATCCGGCGCCACGCGCATCGGCCGGGGCGCTGATATGGGCGCTGAATGCAGGCTAGCGAATGCGGTCGCTTCTACGCGTCATGGGCCGAATGCTTGGTGTCGCGCAAGGAAGTCCGCTATGGGCATATCCTCAATGAACAGCTCTTCAATGGCTGCTCGTCCTTTGTATACGCGGACGGTGGCGTAGCAGTTGCGCGTGGCTTGGGTGCTGTTTGCGCGGTAGGCTTGTTCGGCGAGCGGGGCTAGGCTTTCGTCCATGTAGTAGCGGTCGAAGGGCAAATCGACCACCACTTCGTTGTCCACGTTGTTTGCGGCATCCGCTGGGATTCCGTACTGGACGCGGGTCTTGATGTAGTTGGCTCCGTTAGGCGGGGTCGTGCTGGTGCTTGCCAGGCGCGCGTATCCCGTGGGGTCTGTTTCGACGGTGACGTACACGGTGTCGCCCGTAGACAGTTGGATGTCTTTGTCCACCGTGGCATGATTGGCTTCGAATGCCAATGCCACGTACTTTCCTCGAAACGCGTCGTAGGGATCGATGGGCGCGGTGAGGAATTTGTAGGCCATGCCGTTGCGCAGACTCCATTCGCGGCCGCCGATCATCCACGCGGGAACGGCGAGTTGGGCGAGGGCCATAGCGCCGAAGAGCACGATTTGAAATGTCCTGATCATGCGGGTTTCCTCCGGCGTCGCATCATGACGAGGTTGGTGGAAAGGAAGGCAACGCCCAACAGGATGAAGGCGATGCCGCGCGCGACGAAGCCCATTTCGACGTCGAAGAAGCGGGCGATGATCCATCCGGAAAGGATGGCCAAGCCGCCGTTGACGATTCCGAGATGGCCGGTGCGCAATCCGTTGGCGGTTACGCCGACGCCTGCGGCGAGTACGTAGAGGTTGAACAGCAGGGGCGATAGGAGATTGTTGGGATTGCCGGCGCCGATGAGGTAAGCCACGAGCGCGAGCACGGGGGCGCCGCCGAGGGGAATCACGCCGAGGTTGCGGTTCCGGATCGCGCGCGCGAGCAGCAGCATGGCGGCGATGAAGAGGGCGGTGAGCAAGAGGTAGTCGGGAATCGCATACCAGTTTTGGTAGTCGTAGCGGGTGCGGTAGTAGCGCCAGCCGATTCCATCCCAAGGCCATTCGTAGCTGAACATGAAGGCGAGCACGACGATGCCGGAGGAGCCGACGGTGCGGTAGGGGTTGCGCCAGAAGCGGCCGGTATCTTCCGAGGCCCAGGCTCCCGCGAGGTACATCACGGCAAAGAGGCTGGTGTATACGACAATCCAGATGCCGGGCAGCGACTTGTCGAGGGCCAGGCCGATGACGATGCAAAGGGAAATCACGACGGCCCAGGAGAGCCAGGTGGAGCGGATGCCGAGGATGTCGCGGCGGTAGGCGTGCACGAGGTGAGGCACGATGAGCGCGGCCATCGGATAGAACCAGATGGTCGCCGAGTGTTCGCTCTGCATGTATGCGGTCCAGGCGGTGGTCCCGGCCATGTAGAGTACCGCGGGCATGCTGGCGTTGAGCACGTAGACGATGGGCAAGCCGAGGAGGAGCCAGGTCAGCATGAAGGCTCCGGGGTCGCCGGGGAGGTGATAGGTCTGGCCGATGAGGGCGATGGAGGAGCCGATGGCCAGGGTGAGAAATGTGCCCGCACCTTCGGCCCATGCGACGGAATTGGGCTTGCGGAACAGCGCGTGGGCGACGAGCGCCTGGCCGATGACGAGCGGGAGAAAAGAGAGGACGGTGCGCACGGGACGCGACATGAACTCCCAGTTGTGGGCGAGCATGAGGATGATGCCGAGTCCGATCAGGACCGCGCCCAACACGCTGCAAACGACGAGCGCCAAGGGCACACGGCTTTCGTCTTCGGCACTGCCGTAGCGCATGCGGAGACGGTCTGCCGCCTCGGGCGTGACGATGCCTTCGTCGATCAGCGCGGGCAGTTCGGCGTAGAGCCAGCGAACGGCTTTCTTGTTCACGATATGGTTGTCCCTATGGGTGTGCCTAAGACCAGGGGGATCTTACTATTTTTGCGATGACGAGCGGTATGGGGGAGGGGAGGAGGGGAGGAGTCAGAAGTCAGAAGTCAGAAGTCAGAAGTGGCGCGGGGCATGGGTCGGGAGTCGAGAGTCGGGAAGAGGAGTTGTGGGTTTGTAGGGCGTTGACAATATAGCGGATCGGTGTTAGCCTGCGGAGGCATGGTGGGCGCGGTTTTCGCGTGATTAGACGCCGGGTGATGGCCGGGGCCGACCGTAGCGAACTTGGGTGATAGGGTGCGTTGTGGAGATCACGTCAACCATTGGGGGCTGCTGCGATGTCACGAAGTGTGATCAAGGGTGTGTTGTCGATTGTGGTGATTTTCATGATGTTTGCGGCCTCGCCAGGGGCGATGGCAACGCCGCTCGACGACTATGTAGCGGCTCCGGATGGGGCGTATACGTGGAACCTGCTGAACACGTATCCGCACGCGGGTTACACGGACTACGTGTTCCATATGGCTTCCCAGAATTGGCTGACCCTGGCCGAGGTGAACCGGACCTTGTGGGAGCACTACATGGTCATCACGGTACCGGACACGGTTTCGCACGAGACGGGCATCCTCTACATCTCCAGCGGCAATTCCAGCAACGCCGAACCTACGTCGAACGATCCGATGCTCGTTCAAATGGCGTTGGACACGCAAACCGTAACGGCGTGGCTCCGGCAAGTTCCGAATCAGCCTTTGACGTTTGCGGGAGATTCGTTTGGACCGCGATCGGAAGACGAACAAATCGCGTACTGCTGGCGGAAGTTCCTCGATACGGGCGAATCGAAGTGGCTTTCGCGGTTGCCGATGACGAAGTCGGCGGTACGCGCGTTGGATACGGTCACGGCGTTCATGGGGAGCGCGACGGGCGGTACGCGCACGGTGGACAAGTTCGTGGTGACGGGGGCGAGTAAGCGCGGGTGGACGACGTGGACGACGGCGGCGGTGGATTCGCGGGTGGTGGCGTTCGCGCCGATGGTGATCGATCTTTTGAATATGCAGGTGTCGTTCCGGCATCACTTCGATGCGCTTGGATTCTGGTCGCCGCAGATCATCGACTATACGAACGAGGGGATCACGGAAGAATTCTATTCACCGGAAATGAAGGCGCTGACGGATATCGTCGAGCCGTATTCGTACTTGGACCGTTACGTGAGCAAGCCGAAATTCTTGATCAACGGGTCGCAGGACGAGTTTTTCCTCCCCGATTCGTCGCAGTTTTATTGGGAGCGGCTGACCGGGGAGAAGCGGCTGCGGTACGTGCCGAACGCGGGCCACGGGTTGAACGCGGGGGCCGTCAACGATTTGCGCGCGTGGTACTGGTCCATCATCAATAACGTGGCGCGGCCGGAGGTGACGTGGACGAAGATGCACGATGGCAGCCTGGAGATTCACGTGTCGGGCGGGACGCCGAGCCAGGTGCTGCTGTGGGAGACGGCGACGGTTTCCGAGCGGAGTTTCAGCCTCGAATTCCAGCCGCCTTTGTACACGAGTTCCGTGTTGGCTCCTTCGGGTACGGACACGTACATTGCGTCCGTGGCGGCTCCGCCGAGCGGGTGGAAGGCGTTCCTGGTGGAGTTTACGTTCCCGAGCGGCGGGCCGACGCCGTTCCGGTTCACGACGGAGATCAGCGTGGTGCCGGATGTGCTGCCTTACGGTCCTCGATACGCGTTGGGTGCGGAAACGGAGATGCTCGACGCCGCGTTCTACGCGGGCGAGGTGTCGGACGGGTCCAACGTTGCGGGGCGCATGGCCTTCATTGGCACGCCGTCGAACGACGCGACGCGGGCGGTGTTTTGGGGAGTGAACGCGGCGACGCAGCATTCGGCCTTTTTCGTATCAAACATCGGCGAACCGTCGAGCTGGCGGCGCATCATGACGGATTATCCCACGCAGCCGAACGCGCGGGCGTGCTGGGTGCCGGACGATTCCGCGATCCTCGTGGGGCCGTATCGGATCGCGATTCCGGCGGTGGGTCAGTTGAGCGAGCTCGAGCTTATGATCAACCACGGATACAACTATAACGACGTGACGACGACGGCGTTGCCAGAAAACAATTGGGCGGTCGGGTTGAGCCGGTTGGGCGGGCTTCCGAAAGACATCGTGGCGCTGCCGATTTTGGCGGATGGGTCGGAAGATCCGATGCGGTCGCCGGTGGTGTTGACGGACTTCACGAGCGACGGCATGAGCGCGGACTGGCCCGCGGTGTCTTCGGACGGGACGCAGGTGACCTTCGCGGACTATCACGGGGTGGGGTCATTGGGGGTATCGGCGGACCTTGGGGATGTGTACGTGTTGAAAGGGGTCGACGAGATTATTGCTGCACCCAAACGGCCCGGAACGAACATCTCGACGCTGGCTCCGACGTCGAAGGGCGACGCGAGGCTGGTGTCGATTCGGTCGAAGGAGAGCGGTAATTTTGCGCACACACCGGTGTTTTCGCAGGACGAGGGGCTGGTGCTTTATAGCGAGGATTGGAACAACTCCTTTACGGATAGCGCGTATTTGCAGTCCGTGGCGATAGCGGACTTCGACGTGATGATCGCGAACAGCGACGGCTTCGAGGCGGATCAGCGCCTGCAGACGGCCGGCAATCAGATGATGCCGGTGCCAACGCGGGGCGGGACGCGGATGCTGTATTTGCGCGACGTGGGCGGCGTGATGCACTTGATGGCGACGACGCTTGAAGTTGCGCGCGCGATTGGCGGAACGCAGTTGGGGAATAACGATGTGCTGGTGACGGCGCAGCAGACGGCGGCGGATGGAAGCGGCACGTCGGTCCTGGTGGCCGAGGGTACGACGGTTGATTTCCCCGCGGGTGAACCGCAGGAGATTCAGATTGAGACGCCCATCGATCCGGTCGCGACGGAGCAATTGCCGGACGCCGTCGACGCGATTCCGGTGGTGCGCGATTTTGGTCCGGACGGCACGACGTTTAGTCCGCCGTTGTCGGTGACGGTGAGTTACACGGACGCGGAGATAGCGGGGTTGGACGAGCCGAACCTGAAGATCTTCAAGTTCAACACGGTTTCCGGGAAGTTCGATATCGAGATAACGGATATTGTCTCGCGCGACTTGGCCAACAATACGATTACGTTTGCGTTGGCGAGCTTTTCGACGTATGGGCTTGGGGCCGAGACGGACACGGATCAGGACGGCATCGTGGACGACACCGATCCGGACGACGACAACGACGGCGTGTCCGATGGTTTGGATGCGTATCCGTTGGATACGGACAACGACGGCGTGGACAACGCGTTGGATGCGGATGACGACAGCGACGGGATTCCGGATTTGGACGACACGTTGCCGTACGACACGGACAACGACGGTCTGAACAACGCGGCGGACTTGGATGACGACAGCGATGGGATTGCGGATCTTGCAGACACCATGCCGTACGATACGGACAACGACGGGCTCATCAACGCGGTGGACACGGACGATGACGGGGATGGGCTTTCGGACGCGGATGAGGTTACCTACGGCACCAACCCGTTGGATCCGGATTCGAGATTGCCGGTGGATAGCATGACGGTTGTCATTCTGCTAGGTGCGACGTTTGCGGGGTTGCTGGCGTTGCGTGGCGTGAAGGCGCGGAGAAGCGCCAGCCAGTAGCAGGGGTAGTCTGTAGAAGGTGAGCGATTCGAGGGCGGTGTCCTGAGGGGCGCCGCCCTTGGTGTTTTTTGGGGGGAGGAGATGGACTAGATGGACGTAAGAGAGATGAGAAGAGAAGGCGCAGACGAGGAGGTCCGCGACACGAAGATGCGGGGGGCACTGGGGAGCCAATCGGGAGATTGGCGCTCCCGGGCTCTTAGGCGGATTGCGTGGGGGGCGCGGGGTCGTTGTTGGAGTCGAGGTCGAGGCTGCCCCAGTTTTCGTATTGGCGGCGCTCAAAGGCCATTGCGGGCGTCATGAAGATGACACAGCCTGCGGGTAGCGCAAGCCAGACCCAGGCCAGGGGCTTCCAAATGTAGGCTACGACATCCGAGGGGGCCAGTTGCGCGCCACCGCGGTTCATGTATTCGCCGAGGGGAATGGCCATCGCAAGGAAAAACCCTATCGCAACGACCCACAGGCCCATCGTAAGGGACGCTTTCACGACTGCCGGCGTTTCGCTGGAGCGCGATACCATGCGGCGGGCGCCGAGGGCATCGAAAAGAAGCAGCGCGACAAATAGCGCGACACCCAGCAGCAGGACCATGGCCGCAACGCAAGGGACAGCCGACAACATGCCGTGCAGGGAGAAGGGACGGGGACGAAGCACGGCACGTCCTGCCGTGTGGTAGATGGTGAGTCCTACCGCGACAAGCACGGGCGCTCCAATCACGAGTAAGCTTAGCACCGCGGCCGTGAAGCGCGCGGCAAACTTCACCGGCGGCACACCGGCATAGTCATCCAATTCAGGAGCGGATATCGGGATGGGGACGTGAGCCAAGCGCTCGAGTGTGGGCACGGACGATTGCAGGTCGCTCCGAAGCGCGCCGGGATCGCCAAGGCGTTGCGCGGCGCGCGTAACGGCTTCCTCTTCCGAGATTCCCGCACGGGTTTCCTCTGCGTAGGCCGTCATCAAATGGCCAAGCAACTCTTCCCGCATCTTATTTTTGCGGGGGACGCTCGCGCGGATGGGGCGGACGATGCGTTCGACATGCACCCTAAGTGCTTTCATGAGGTGGCCTCCATGATGTCGCCGACTACCTGGGCAAAGGTCTGCCAGGTGCTTCGTTTGCGGGCCAGTTCTTTGCGGCCTTTCTCCGTCAGGGAGTAGATGCGGCGGCGCGGGCCTCGGCGTTTTTCGCCGCCCG
>JBHEKO010000109.1:0-12922 GCA_041859475.1 Candidatus Hydrogenedentales bacterium | reverse complement strand
GGCGGGCGCCACAAGCCCAAGAGTCCAATCGCCACCGGTCTCCCTCGGGGAGGGGCGCTTGTACGTGAAACATTGATTCATGCGCCGAGGGGGGGCTTCGGAGCGAACACCCAATTGCATGACCTGGAGACGCGAGAGGTCTGTCTTACCCAAATGGGGGCGAGCCTCAAGACCCAATAAGGGCCGCAAACCAGGTTTGTGAAGACTCAGTCCCGCAGCACGGAAGAGCGCACGTCGGGCGCAAGAAGGAAAGGTGAATACCATGGGTCGCTTTAGACCTCCCTACCTGGGCGCTGCGTACTACCCGGAGACATGGCCGCGCGAGCAGTTGGATGAGGATATCCGGTTGATGCGCGATGCGGGCATGAACGTGATGAGGATCGCGGAGTTTGCCTGGAGCAGCATGGAACCCGCGGAAGGGCGGCTTGAACTCGATTGGCTGCGGCGGGTGGTGGATAGGCTGGCACAGGCGGATATCGCGACGATCATGTGCACGCCTTCATGCACGCCTCCCGCGTGGTTGACCGAGAAGTACCCGGACGTGTTGGTTGTGAACCATGCAGGTGTCCGGGCGCGCCACGGTTCCCGCCGCCATGTCTGTCCCAACAGCCCTGTATACCGCGGACACTGCGAACGTATCGTGACGCGCCTGGCCGAGGTCTTCGGACAAGACGAATGCGTCATCGGCTGGCAGATTGACAACGAAGTGGACCTTTGGAAAGGCGAAGGCTGCTACTGCGACTTGTGCGTGCATCTGTTTCGTGAACGGCTACGAAGGAAATTTGGCTCGATAGATGCCCTCAACGAGGCGTGGGGGACGCATCTTTGGAGCATGACCTACCAGTCGTTTGAGCAGATTCCCGCGCCCGAGTCCAGCATCCACGATCACCCATCGTTGTCAACGGCCTGGACCATCTTTCAAAGCGACAGTATGGTTGACTATGTCCTTCACCAAGCCTCGATCCTGCACGAGCATGTATCGCAGCCGATCGGAACCGACATGATGCCCATACTTTCCGTAAGCTACGAAAAGGTGCACCGGCACCTCGATATCGTTCAATACAACCATTACGATTCCATGGAGAACCTTTGGAAGCAGGTCTTCTGGATGGACTATGTGCGCCCGATTAAGAAGGCGCCCTTCTGGAATACCGAAACGGCCACCTGCTGGAATGGCGGCGTGACCGCGAACGGATACAAAGACCCCGGTTTTTGCAGGGCCAACTCCTGGCTTCCTATCGCGTTGGGGGGCGAAGCCAATCTATACTGGCTGTGGCGCGCACACTGGAGCGGCCAGGAACTGATGCATGGCTCCGTGGTCTCGAGCCACGGGAGGCCGTTGCACATCATGGGCGAAGTGCAAGAAGTCGCAAAAGGCTTCAAGGCAGCGGCCGATTTTCTTGCGGAAACGCGCCCTGCCCCGCCAAGGCTCGCCGTGCATGTCTCGACGTTGGCTTGGGCCCAGTTCCGCTACCAACCCATGGCGAATGAGTTCAACTATATCGACTATATCCAGCAGCGCGTGTGCCGTCCTCTGATGGACGTTCACCTGCGCGCGGACTTCATAGACCCCGCGGCCTCGCTAGCCGACTACAAAGTTGTCTTTTCTCCGTTCCTTCCCGCCTTGGATGAATCAGGTTTGCGCGAGCGCATGCTGGCGTGGATTAAGTCCGGCGGCACGTGGATAGTGGGTCCTATGTCGGATGTCCGCACCCTGGAAGGAACAAAACCCCCCAATGCGCCGTTTGAATCTTTGGAGGATTGGGCGGGTGTGTACTGCGCCTACGAATTGCCTGGCGACCCGCGCCAATTCGCAATCCGTTGGTCCGATGGGCGGACCTCCCATGGTACGCTCTGGTACGCCGGCTTCGAAGCGCGGGACGCGAATGTGCTTGCAACCTATACGGATGGGCCCTTGGAGGGCTTGGCGGCAGTCACGGAAACCGCGGTTGGCAGCGGTCGAATCATCGTATTGGGGTCACTTCCTACCGTCGAAGACTTGAAGATCTTGCTTCTCCGAACGGCTGCCCGGGTAGGAGTTTTCCCGACGGTGGAGGCATCGCCAAACGTGCTTGTGGTGCCGCGTGTTGGAGAAGGCGGCACCGGGGCTATCGTGATGGAGCTTGAGAATCGCCCTGGAGAACTCACGCTGCCAAAAACAGTGCGGGATATACTGACAGCTCGCGAGTACGAAGGAACCGTTAAACTACACCCGTACCAAGTCATGGTTCTGCAAACGGAGAACCTGAACACCGGCGAGGACGTAGCACTTGCGGGGAACTGGCTCAACCTCAATTCCCTTGAGGCATTGGGAGGAGCAACATGACGTTTGCGTGGCCCGATGGAAACGAAGTCGCGATCACTGTCACGTTTGACGACGCCAGAGAATCGCAACTTAGGGTGGCGCAACCGCTCCTGGACGAGTACGGAATCAAGGGCTCGTTTTATGCCGTCCCGAACGCCGTGAAGCCGCGCGCCGAGCGGTGGACCGCTTTGGCTGAAGCAGGCCATGAAATCGGCAATCACACCGTGAACCATCCATGCAGCGCCAATTTCAAGTTTGCCCGCGCCAATGCCGTGGAAGAATACACGCTAGACCGCATGGAGCAGGAATTGCTCGACTGCAACAAGCAACTTGAGGAGCTATGCGGAGTGCGCCCGGAAACCTACGCATACCCGTGTGGACATACCTTCGTCGGCAGGGGGCTCGGCCACACGAGTTACGTCCCTCTCGTTGCACGGCACTTCATCGCGGGCCGGGCCTATCCGAGCGAGTGGCACAATGCACCGTGGGTCTGCGACTTCGCCAATCTGAATGGCATTCCTTTTGACAAGCAGCCGTTCGAAAGCGTGCTGCCTTTGATTGATCGCGCGCGTGAAGATAAAGGCTGGTTGATTCTGGTGGGTCATGACGCGGGCGAAGGGGAGAACTATCCGGGCATTTCTTCGCGTGTGCTGCGGGCTTTGTGCGAGTATGCCCGAAGCCGCGAGAGCAGAGTGTGGATGGACACCACTGTAAGCGTGGCGAAGTACATTGCAGAACAGCGCAGCAAGGCGGAGAACGCTGCGAGCACGTAAGCGGGAATTCCAGAGATTGATTCCGAACCGCGGCGAGGGGCGAGCGGGAACGCGAAAGAGGGGTGCGGGAAATGAAGAAGGCGTTGATCGGATACGCTTTCATCAGCCCTTGGCTGTTTGGCTTCATCGTGCTTACGGCAGTTCCCTTTCTGGTCAGTGTCTACCTTAGTTTCACGCGCTACGACGTCGTCTCCGCTCCCGTATGGGTCGGCATGGCCAACTACAACCGCCTCTTCACCGATGACCCTCTCTTCTGGAAAGCGCTCGCCATCACGTTCAAATTCGCGCTCATCTCCGTGCCATTGGGAATTGTGGCCGGAGTCTCGCTTGCATTGCTGTTGAATCTTCGGCTCGGTGGAATCAGCGTCTATCGAACCGTCTTCTACATACCTTCGATCGTTCCAATGGTCGCAACAACCGCTATCTTCATGTGGATTCTCAATCCGCAGGTTGGCCTTGTGAACGGACTGCTTGCCCGCGTCGGCGTGACGGGTCCGGCGTGGATTCAAGATGCGAATTGGGCGCTGTGGGCGTTGATCATGATGTCGTTGTGGGCCGTGGGCGGTAGCATGATCATCTATCTCGCGGGCCTGAAGGACATCCCCGTGGCGCTCTATGAAGCGGCTATCATAGACGGCGCGAGCGCGTGGCAGCGGACGCGCCACGTGACACTCCCCATGCTCACGCCTGTGATCTTCTTCAATCTCATCATGGGAGTGATCGGCGCGTTTCAATATTTCACGCAAGCCTGGATTATGACGGGGGGCGGACCCAACGACAGCACTCAGTTCTATGCGCTCTATCTCTTTGCGCGCGCGTGGAAGTATCTGGATATGGGATACGCCAGCGCGATGGCTTGGATACTCTTCGTAATCGTGATGGGACTTACCGTTGCCATTTTCCGAACGCATCGGCGCTGGGTCCATTATGGCAGCTAAGGGCGGACACGTCATTGACGCGGAAACGGGGGCCCTGCGAGAACGCACAGGGTCGCAAGGCGCTGCCGCGATTGCTTGGTGTGTCGCAGTGCTGCTTGTTGTGGGCATGATGTTGGTCTTGGCCGTGCCCCGCCCTTCGGAGCGGAAGTACCCCGACCGCATCCCTGTGCACTTCTGGCATGTGTGGACCGCCGAGTGGAAGACGGTGGCGGACCAAATCGTGGACAGGTTCAACGAGAGCCAGGATCGCTACGAAGTCATTCCGCTATCAATCCCCTCCAACACGGCCGACTCGAAGTTCCTGATGTCGGTCGCGGGTGGAGTCCCTCCCGATGTCATGGCCCAATGGAATCCAGTAATTCCGAAATGGGCGGAGAGTGGTGTGCTTACCACATTGGACGAACTGATGTCCCCGGAGGAGTGGGAACGCTTTCAGAAGTCGGTCTATCCCGTTGTGCTCAAGATTGGGATGTACAAGGGCAAGCTCTATGGGGCGATAAACGGACTTGACGTGTATGCGTGCTATTTCCGCGCGGACTTTGCGCGGGATGCCGGATTGGACCCGGCCCACACGCCGGAGACGTTGGAAGAGCTCTCAGCTTGGGCAGATAAGCTAACGAAGCACGGGCCGGACGGTGCGCTGAAGCGTATCGGCTTGCTGAGTCCACTCCGGCCCCCCAGTCTGTCCATGTTCGCACCCGGGTTCGGTGGGGCGTTCTACGACTGGAACCGTGGAGTCCTTACGTTGAACACCCCTGAGAATGTGCGCGCCTTGGAATTCCTCAGTGGTGAACGCAAGAAACTCGGATTCGACAATGTGATCGGATTCGAGATGAGTTTCACCAGCGAAATAACCAACGCGGCTTGGCCGTTTATTGGCGGCGCTTACGGTATTACCCTGGATGGCCAATGGCGCGTCGAACAGATCGCACGCTACGCGCCAGAATTGGAGTATGGGACCTTTCCGATTCCCCCACCGGAAGGCGGCAACAAGTACGCGAGTTGGGCAAACGGCAACTTTCTCATCATTCCAAAGGGAGCCAAGCAAGTCCAAGGCGCTTGGGAGTTCGTCAAGTTCTGGTCCGGCATCGAAAACCCGGAGCGCGCCGCGGAATTCTATACGTGGGGCGGCTGGCTTCCCCCCTTTCCCGCAATCGCGGATGCGGCAGTCTACCGGGAGTATCTGAGGAATCATCCTCAATTCACGACCTTTGTAGAAATGCTGCCTAGCGCGCACTTGGAGCCGCTGCCGCCCGTCTCGTATCAAGCCTATCTGTGGGATCGGCTAGCATCTGCCGACGAGGCCGCGGAACGCGGAATTCTCAGCCCGGAAGCGGCGCTCAGGAAACTGGAGCAAGAAATCGAGCATGAGGTGGCCATGCGACGCGAATTGGGCTACAAGGATTGAAATACGGGCGCTACGATGAAGACCAACCGCCGGCACCACGGAAAGTATGAGACGACTATTCACTAAAATGGCAACGCGCTCCGAAGAACACGGCTCGCTTGTTCACAGGCTTGGCCCGATTCGCAGGGTACTGGCGCACGCCCTTTTGATCACCCTCTGTTTCCCGTTCATTTTGCCCCTTGTCTGGATGGTGTCCACGTCGCTCAAGGACGACCGGCAAATCTATGGGGCATCGGACCAGCAAGCCGTGGTCTCGCTCTCAACGATCGTGCCCAGTCCCATTAAGTGGAGCAATTACCCCGAAGCGCTTCACACGGTTCCGCTTGGCTCGTATTTGAAGAACACGTTGTTTCTGTGTGCGGTCAACGTGATCGGCGCGGTCTTGTCGAGTGCTGTGGTTGCCTACGGATTCGCGCGCTTGCGATTTCCCGGGCGGGAATTCCTCTTCATGCTCATGATCGGCACGATGGCGCTGCCGTCTCAGGTGACCATGATCCCCGTGTTTGCGCTGTTTCGCACCCTGGGTTGGTATGGAACCTATTTGCCGCTCATCGTACCATCGTTCTTCAGCACGGCATTCTTTGTGTTTCTACTTCGGCAGTTCTTCCAGACGATTCCCGAGGAACTCACCGAGGCAGCGCGTATCGATGGTGCCAGCGAATGGCGGGTCTTCTGGCAGATTATGCTCCCCTTGGCGAAGCCTGCGATGGCCACGTGCGCGCTGTTTCAATTCCTGGGAACGTGGAACGATTACTTCGGCCCGCTCCTCTACATAAACAATCCTTCGCAATACACGCTTGCGTACGGGTTGGAGCAGTTCATGTCCAGCTACGGGGGCGAATGGACTCAGCTTATGGCGGCTGCCACGATTTTTACCGCGCCAATCATTATCCTGTTCTTCTTGACGCAGCGAACCTTCATACAGGGCATCGCGACAACCGGGGGAAAGGCCTAGCGGATGCCGTGCGCTGTGCGAACAGGATTGAATGGTGGCAATCGCGGGAGCTTCGCTCCCCCCGGCGGCCTTTGGGTCGTGGGAATTCCCGCGATGCAAAAGGACAAGCAGTAACCATGGAACCACTGGCAGAACAAAAAGTGCGGCGTAGTATATCGGGTGTCCGCGGGACCGAAAGCACGCTCACCGGCAACGACGTGGAGCGCTATGCGCACGCCTACGGAACGTACCTCCGCGACGTCTCCGATACCAACACGATTGTCGTGGGGCGCGACACGCGTCCGACTTCCCAAGCCTACCAGGAACGTGTGATTGAGGCTTTGTTGTCGGGCGGGTGGGACGTCGTCGACCTCGGCGTTGTTCCAACGCCAACGGTGCAACTGGCCATTCACCGCCTCGACGTGGCCGGCGGAGCTATGGTAACGGCGTCGCACAATCCCATCGAGTACAACGGCGTGAAGTTCTTGCAGAACGTCGAAGGGCACGGCATGTTTCTGCGCGAAGACCAGATCAAGCAGGTCTTTGCCATTCACGACGCAGGCAAATTCGATTCGCGCAGGCGCGGCGAGTGCCGGCAAATCAACAGCCTTGCCGCAGAGTTCAACGATCCCCCGTACACATCCGAATACCTTGCGCGGACACGCAGCCCGTTGCAGGTCGACAATGCCGTCATCCTCGACTATCACCTTCATCGCGTCATTTCCGCAATGGGGAAAGACCTGGACACGATCCGGTCGCGGAGCTTCCGGGTTGCCATGGATGGATGCGGCGGCGCAGGCATTCCAATTGACTATGTGCTTCTCGATTATTTGTATGCGCGTGTGACTGCCATTAACGATACGCCCGGCGTGTTCTCGCGCGGCATCGAACCGGCTCCGGCAAATCTCGACACCCTATGCAGGCAAATGCGCGGAAGTGACGCGCCGTTCGACGTGGGGTTTGTCACCGACTGCGACAACGACCGGTGCGTGTTGGTCGCGTGCGATCCCGAGACCGGCAGCTATGTGCCGCTCGAAGAGGACTACACCTTCGCGATTGCTGTCGATCAAGTACTGGGTACGCTGTCTCAGGGGCGCACCGTGGTGACCAATTGGTCCACCTCGCAGATGGTGAAGGATATCTGCTCCGCGCATCATGCCAACCTGCGCCGTGTGCCGACCGGCGAGATTTACACGGCCAGCGACGCGAAGCACTTCCATGCGGCCATCGCGGGCGAAGGGAGCTGCGCGGGCGTTATCGATCCGCGCGTGGGAATGGGCCGCGACGTGCTTGTCGCGATCTGGCATGTGCTGGCCGCGCTCGCCCACAAGAGACAGACCCTAATGGCCATCACGCGCGGGTACCCCAGGCACGCCAAGACGAGTCGCGACCAGGCCACAAACCTCTCTCAGGACGGTATGCGCGCGATGGTGGAGCGCCTCCAGGTGTACTACGCGGGCAAGCCGGACTTGGCGTTCATGAGCCGCGAGGATGGATTGATCGTCGCATTCAAAGATAACTCGCGTCTTCAGATTCGCTCGTCGAACACGGAACCCCTGCTTCGCGTGAGATCCTCGTCGCCCGATCCCGGCAAATCGGCCGCGCTTGCGGACGAGGCGATCCGAATGACCCAAGCGTTTGCGCAACAGATGGACGGAAATGCGGGCACGTGATTCTGTCCACGGACGATAGCAACCAGGAACGAGAGCGCAGTGCCGAATGCGCCCAAACGACCCGATGAGGAGCGTCGAGAAATGTGCCGATACTGTGTGTGGATTGTGCTGGCTTTGATTGTTGTGGGAGCCGCGGCCCCCGCGTTCGCCGCGGACGAGAATTCTACCGGCGGGATATTGGCGGATCTCTCACGATTCAAAGACTACACCGTTGGGCGCGAATCCAGTGTCGATCCAACCGGAGGCAATGCGGATGGACGGCATGACTGGCCACTGATGCCCGGCGAATCGCGCACCATGGCGGACATCAAGGGCGCGGGCGCAATAGTCCACCTGTGGATCACCATCGCTTCCAAGGACGAACAATACCTCAAGAATCTCGTGCTTCGGATGTATTGGGATGGAGAGGAACATCCATCGGTTGAAGCCCCGGTGGGAGACTTCTTCGGCCTCGGCAATAATCGCTATTACCAGTACGCGTGCCTCCCGATTCAGATCGGCGTCGACCGCGGACTCAACTGCTTTTGGCGCATGCCGTTCAGCAATGGCGCGCGTGTCACCGTCACCAATGACGGCCCCGTCCCATGCATTGCCTTCTACTACTATGTCGACTACCAAAAGTACACGCAGCCTCCCAGCGACGAAGGGCGATTCCACGCACAATATCGGCAGGAGTATCCCTGCACGCCCGGCACGAACTATGTGTTTCTCGAGGCCAAAGGCCGTGGGCACTATGTGGGGTGCAACCTCTCGATTCAAGATCGCGCAGGCGGCTGGTGGGGCGAAGGCGACGACATGATATTCATTGACGGCGATGAAAAGCCCCAGCTTCTCGGCACAGGCTCGGAGGACTACTTCTGCGGAGGCTGGGCCTACGGAGAATCCGAGACGCAGACCTTCAGCAACCTCTACTTTGGCGCGCCGCTCATTGAAGGCGGCCACCAGCAGAACGCCATTTGGAACGTGTATCGATATCACCTTGAAGACCCAATCCCATTCACGAAGAGTATCAAGGTGACGATGGAGCATGGCCACGCCAACAATCGGAAAGACGATTTCTCCTCGGTTGCCTACTGGTATCAAACGGAACCCCATGTCCCGTTTCCGCCCATGCCCAAGGCAGGAGAACGCCTGCCCTCGAAGGCAACGGTCTTCGTCGAGCCGTGGGTAATCGAAGCCGAAGCGTTGGCGCCGCTGTTTCAAAGCGGCGAAGTCGTGGCCGAACCCACAAAGGACTACGGAAACGCATGGAGCGATGGCGCTCATCTTAAGTTCAACGCGAATGCACTTGCCTCATTCAAGGCGGCTCTCCCGTCCTCGCCCAGCGATGCGGGAACCTATGCCATCGAAGTCTGGTACACCGCCGGCCCCGACTATGGCCGCTGCGAGCTGTGGCTCAACGGCAAAAAGGCGTGTGAATGGGACGGCTACAACGCGGACGGCGTTGTTCGTAAGAAGCTCGAGAAGCCTGGCCTGATCACGCTGGAAAAATCGGGCAATACGATTGAGCTTCGCGTCGTCGGAAAAAACGACGCTTCGAAGGGTTTCTTGGCCGGCTACGACTGCTACCGCGTGTCGCCGCAATAGTTGCACGCAGGCCGGCGCGCCTTTTTGAGGTTGTGCCGTGTCCTTGCATATAGGAAGGGAGAACGAAAATGACGATGAATTCCAAACTCGGCTGGCGGCTTGGCTCCCAAGCGTGGTCGTTTCACCACATGACATTTTTTGAAGCCGTCGAGAAGACGGCAGCGCTCGGGTTGGCGTATATCGAGGCTTATCCAGGCCAGCCCCTCAGCCCCGCGGAGCGAGACGCCAAATTCGATCAGAATCTCGATCAAGCGGGATTGGACAAGGCCAAAGCGAAGCTCCAGTCGTGCAACGTCGCGCTCGTCAACTTCGGCGTCGTCAATCTGCCCAATGACGAAGTGGAATCGCGCAAGGTCTTCGACTTCGCGAAGACTATGGGAATCGAGACGATTGTGTCCGAACCGCCAGAGGACGCCTTCCATTTGCTGGATTCGCTGTGCAAGGAGTATGGCATCAACGTGGCCATTCACAATCACCCTGCTCCGTCGCGCTATTGGAATCCCGATACCGTGATCGCCGCATGCAAAGGGCTGAGCGGCCACATTGGCGCATGCGCCGACACAGGGCACTGGGTGCGGTCCGGTATCGATCCGCTTGAAGCTCTGCGCAAGCTCGAAGGGCGCATCGTAAGCCTTCACAGCAAGGACGTCGATACGCAATCGCCTGAGGCGCTCGACGTCCCTTGGGGCACGGGTATCGGAGACATGAAGGGGCAACTTGTCGAAATTCGGCGTCAAGGAATTGCCCCCGTCTTTTCTATCGAGTACGAGTTGCCGACGGATGCCGATCCTCAGAATGACATGGCCAAGTGCATCGCCTACTACGAAACAATCTGTAAAGAACTCTGACCCTGTCCGCTCGCGTAAGCAAAGGAACTGGAGAATAGACGTGGAAATCAATCGTCCGATACGAATCGGCATCATAGGCGTGGGGCAAATCGGCAAAGTGCATCTGGAAAACTACGCGAAGATTCCGGGAGCGGAAATCGTCGCCGCAGTCGATATCGACGAACCTGAGCTCAGTCGCGTCGTGGATCGCTTCAAGATCCCGCACCGGTACGAGTCCTACAGGGAGATGCTCCAACGCGACGACATCGAAGCTGTCGATGTCTGCCTCCATAACAACCTGCACGCGCCCGTCACCATTTCCGCGTTGGAAGCTGGTAAGAACGTCTATTGCGAGAAACCCATGGCTGGCGCGTATGTCGACGCGAAGACCATGCTGGACGCCGCGCGCCGTTGCGGCCGCAAGCTCAGCATTCAGCTTGGCCTGCTGTTCGCCAGCGAAACGAAAGTGGCCAAGCACCTGATTGCGAACGGCCACTTGGGAAAGCTCTACCATGCGCGCTCGTGTGGATACCGCAGGCGCGGCCGGCCGTATGTGGACGGCTACGGCACGGACAACTTCGTAAAGATGGAAATCGCCGGTGGCGGCGCGCTGTTCGACATGGGCGTCTACCACATCTCGCAAATGTTACACCTCCTGGACTCTCCGGAAGTGGAACGCGTAAGCGGAAAGCTCTACCAGGAAACGGAAATGGACCCGGTTCGCCGCGAGAAGAGCGGATACAACGTGGAAGAGTTGGGGCTTGGACTCGTGCGCTTTGCGGGCGGCCTGTCCATGGACATCATCGAGTCGTGGGCAATTCATGTGAATGCCTTCGAGGGCAGTTCCATCGTGGGAAGCCGGGGCGGCATCCGGATGAAGCCGTTCAGTTTTCATACAACACTTAGCGATGTGCTCATGGATGCGACGTTCTCTCTGGAAGAACTGGAGTTTCGCTGGCATTCGCTTCGCGACACGGAAGACGGGTATGACTCGCCCCAGCATCATTGGATTGCCGCATTGCAGGGCCGCGTTCCCTTGCTTCCAACGGCGGAGATAGCGCTACGAACGATGCAGATTAGCGAGGGCATTCGCTTGTCGCATCAATTGGGCCGGGAAGTCACCGCGGATGAAATCGACACCATGTCGAAGTCAACGGCATTGAATGTCTAGAAGGAGAGTTCCGGACATGAAGTTACACCTTGCTGCTGCCTGCTTTCTCATAGCGTCGGTGATCGGCTCGCCTTGCCTCTTGGCGGCGGCTCCTCCTACGACGGTGCCGGTTCCGATGAGCGACGGTACAAAGCTCGTCACGGATGTCTACCTGCCTCAGCCTGAAGGCGGGCCTTGGCCGGTTATCCTCGCGCGCAGCACCTATGGCCGTAAGGGCGGCCCTGTCGACGCAATCTTGCAGCAAGGACTCGGGGTTGTGGTGCAGGACGTGCGCGGCATGGGGGAAAGCGAAGGCGAGAAGTACGTGTTCAACGCAGACGGATGGAGGACAGGGTTGAACGACGGCGCAGACACCGTCGCCTGGATTAGAGCACAACCGTGGAGCAACGGGAAGGTCGGGACGTGGGGCGGGTCTGCCCTGGGCATCACACAAATGCTGTTGGCCCCAACGACCCGCAATGTCGCTGCTCAATTCATCGAGGTCGCACCGTCGAATCTCTATGAGGATATGTTCTATCAGGGTGGCGTCTTCCGCAAATGCATGCTAGAAGGATGGCTCCCGCAAATTGGCCAGCCTCACCTGCTCGATGTCTACAAGAGTCACCCCAGATTCGATCATTTCTGGTGGTACTACGATGCCGAGGTTCGCGCGCCCGATATGACTGCGCCCGCCATGTTTGTGGGCGGATGGTACGACATCTTCAATCAGGGGACCCTTGATGCTTTCACGTCACGCGAGTTGAATGGCGGACCCGGCGCAAAGGGCAACAACTACTTGGTTATGAAGTGGTCGGCGCACGCAGAGAAGGAAACGCCCGACTACACGTTGAACGAAAATCGATGGGCATTCGATGTCAATCAGTTCATGGGTGCTTTCTTTGCGCGTCACCTGGGTGGTCAGGAAGAGCCTCTCAAAGCGTATGCGAAAGTGAACTACTACGTCATGGGGGCGGACACTCCGGGCGCGCCCGGCAATGAGTGGCGCACGGCGGATTCGTGGCCGCCTTTCGCCACCAATGCTACGCAATTCTACTTGCGCAAGAACGGATCGCTGGAGACGAAGGCTATTGCGAGCAAGAAGGATATGACCCTCGGGTTTGCATTTGATCCTGCAAATCCCGTCCCCACGCACGGCGGTGCGAACCTGCTGATTCCTGCTGGGCCTTACGACCAGCGCGAGAACATCGCGAGGCGAAAGGACGTGCTCGCGTTTTCGTCCACACCGCTGCCGGAGCCGATGGAGATCACTGGACGCGTTTCGGTGAGACTCTTCGTATCGTCGAATGCGCCGGACACGGACTTCACC
>JBHEKO010000071.1:0-5311 GCA_041859475.1 Candidatus Hydrogenedentales bacterium | reverse complement strand
TAATCCATCGGCTTCCGCATGGCTTCGCTGGCCGACAAGACTTCCGACTCGGTGACGGGCGCCGTGTTCGCGCCACCCTGGGTAAACAGGTCGCCGCAGAGTAACGTACTGCTGGTCTTGTCGAACAGGATGCCACAGTCCCAACCATGCGGCACGTGCGGCGTGTAGATCCATTGCCACTGCTTCTTCCCGGTCGAGAATTCGTCGCCGTCGGCCAAGGCCCGCGCGGGGCGGACGGCGTAGTCGCTGAGCGACGTCATCACGCCGATCTGGCTGGCAAACGGCACGGCTTCGGGCGCTACCGCGAGAAACTCGTTCACCGCGCCGGATTCGTCGCCTTCGAAATGCGAGTAGCCTACGTGGCGGATGCGGTCAAGGGGAATGACTTTCGCAATTGCTTCGGACACAAAGGGGAACCAGCGGCGCCAGCCTGCATGAAAGACCATCGGCTCATCATCGACGATTAGGTATTGGCTTAGATTGAAGCCGCCTGGAATGCCTTCCGTGATCAAGGGGGTGTTGATGCGGTAGATTCCCGGCGCAACTTCATCGATACGAGTTCCGGTATGGGCGTTGGTCTGCATAACGTCTCTCCTCGATTGAATAGGGGTGTCGCCAGTTGGACAGCTGATTCTCACTCTATCATACGACGCGAAGTCTTCGCCCAACGCGCAGTGCAACAAGGTGGCTCGTATAGATAGAAGACGCTTCACGGGCGCATGCCGATGGGACCGGCGCTGTCCCCGAAACCAGAAACAGGACTCGCCCATCGGAATGGACGCGGCTGTCCGTCTCGGTTGTGGATTGACTTCGCAGCAGCTGCCGCGCTAACGTGAGTCATGATTACTTCAACGATAGCTTCGAGTCGTGGGTTTGTCCGGTGGGGCATTGCGGGGTTGCTGCTGAGTATTGTGATTGCAGGTGTCGCGGCGGCCGCGGACCCAACGCCAAGCGCGTTGGAGGCGGATTCGTCCGGCTGGAAGAACATAATGCCGCGCACGGATCTGAAGGGGTGGTCGCGGGTGCCGGTGCCTCCCGGTGACCCGCTGGGCAAACAACAATGGCGCGTCGAAGACTCAGGAAGGGTACTGGTCTGCGAGGGCGATGGCGGGCACGACATGTTGCTGTGCGACCGCGAGTTCGGCGACGCCATATTTCACTTCGAGTTCCGCTACACCAAAGTGGAAGGCAAGACCGGATACAATAGCGGCGCCTATGTACGAAACTCGAAGGAAGGCGCTATCTGGCACCAAGCGCAGTTCGGCGACGCCGACGGCGGCTATCTCTTCGGGGAAACGCCCGGTGCGGACGGGAAGAAAAAGTCCTTCTCAACAAAATCTGAAGTGACGGACAGCCGCGTGAAACCCGCGGGCGAATGGAATGAGATTGAGATTACCGCGGAGGGCAGCACTCTGACCCTATGGGTCAACGGGGCGGTCACGTGCGAAGTCCGAGACTGCGGCAATCCGAAAGGCCTCGTCGGGCTAGAGGGCGAAGGCTTCCGGATTGAGTTTCGCAATCTCTGGATCAAGAAGCTGAAGTAGACCGGGAAGCAAGCAACCTCGCCGCGACAGCTTAGCGCACTACTTCCAATTCACCTCACCGTAGCGTGATCAGGTGCGCCGATGAGCTTCAGGTACGTGTCGTACGCCTGGCCCAAGTTGGGTTCTGTGTCTTCGGGGACGCCAAACACATAGATGCCAAACCCCAGCTTGAAGATTTCGCCTTTTCGTGCAACCGTTGAATCCGGCGCAACGGCGTTGTCCTTGGGGGCGGTCATGGCCTTCTTGCCGAACGGATTCGCCACGATCAGGCCGTAGTCGCGCGAGTGAAACCACGAGACGCGAAAGTTCCGAGGGTCCGGCATCACGACCGCACCGCAGCGTGTGCCATCGACAACGCCTGTTGCCGCGCACCAATCCGCCGATATGCCCCACGTCCCTTTTTCGTTCGCGCCGCCATTGCTGTTGAGGATCGCGCCCGAACCGAACGAGACGGTAAGCGGCGTGTTCAGGCGTATCCCCAATCCCATTTCCTCCTGATCGCCAAACGCAAACGGCGTCTGCTCCGAGCGAAACTCGCTCTCGGATATGAGGAAGTATCCGGCGCTGTCTACGTGAATCGAGTAGGTGCAGGTCTCCTCGCAGATCGGATCCCCTTGGCCGTCTGCCCGCTCGTAGCGATTGACCACCGTAAATCGGCCAGTGTTCGCCTCCTCGACGAAAGGTTCCACAAGCCTGACGTGCCGAACGCGCGCTTTGTTGCGCCAGTAATCGTTGCCGCCAAGGTCTCCGAAGGCAAGCCACACGCCGGGGTGAAATGCGGGGTGGTCGTCATTTCCTTTGTTTGCCACCGGATCGGGAGGATGAGTGCGCGTCACTTGGATTCCGTCACGCGTCCTGACGTGGCAGAAGTACGGACGCGGAATCGCCGGATCTTCATACACATACGTCGCAATCGTCCGGCCACCGATTTGAATGTCGATACGTCCGACATCTTTCTTGAAGGAAACCCGCGAATCTTCTTCCCCCGCCGAGGCTGAGGGAAGCAGCAGCAAGACGACTGATACCAGCATGGCCGGCGCCGCACTTGGACAGAACCATCTAGCCTTCATCGGGAGACTCCTCTCTCGCTCATGTTTCCGTTCCGTTCGTACACGCCCGGCGTTTACCATCCGCATGATTACGGTACCCACGTGATTTCCTCTCCTTCGCGCATATTGTCAGGCTTGCCGGCCGCAACTTCCTTCTGCAACAACTCCGGGTACGGCAGGTTGCGGAGGGTCATCCATGCGTCGGATTGGTTGAACAGGAACACGCC
Organism: Candidatus Hydrogenedentales bacterium; assembly: GCA_041859475.1. Classification (GTDB taxonomy): domain Bacteria; phylum Hydrogenedentota; class Hydrogenedentia; order Hydrogenedentales; family SLHB01; genus JAIBAQ01. Next base: position 2,491 of record JBHEKO010000071.1, on the reverse strand, counting down.
GTCGGCTCCCGCTTGATACCATTTTAAGACGCCACCGGCAATCTGCATCGGACCATACTGAAACAAAGGCGAGCGGTCGGCCTTGTCTTCTTCCGGCGTGGGATCGTGCAGGTTAGCCATCAACGAATTGCCTTCGAAATCCATGGACGAGCAGTAGCGCGGGTAGCAACGGACTTTGGTGCCGCGACACAGATCGAGGTAACGCGCTACTTCGCGGCCTTCAGGCATGATCAAGTCAACCAACGACTCACGCACCCACGTTGCGACATCGAGGCCTTGCTGTTCGGGCGTGCGGCCTTCGTACCATGTGGGGCCTGCAAACGACGCATTGAGCGCGAGATGTTTGCCGCGTTGTTCGCCGATGCGGTCGAGTCCTTTGCGCAGCTCGCGCAAATAATCCGTCATGTGCTCGGGCTCTTCCTCGCCTGCCTCGAAGTTGTAGCGACAGCGTGAGAAGTCAATGGTAAGCCCGTCGATGTCGTAATTGGCCGCCGTGTAGAGCATGAAATCCCGGAAGAAGGTGCGTACCTCCGGCAAGGCCCAATTGGCCGACCAGCCGGCAGCGCCGCCTGTCTTGAGGAACCATTCGGGATGCGCACGCGACTGGTCCGTGCTTCCGCCTTCGCTGGTGCGTTGCGAGACGTAGATCTTAATCCCAATTTCGTGGCACCGATCGGCCAGCGCTTGCAGCACGTCGAGCCCGCGCATTTGAAAACTCTTCTCCACACGATCGTACCGGTGGTCGCCCAAGCGGCCGCAAATGGGCCCGTAGCCGGTGAACCCCGTTGACATAGGATGGGGAAAGTTGGTGGCGAAGGTCGTTCCTTCGCACCAGTTCAACGCTTCGACGTTGCCGTACTGGAATTGTTCGATCTGTTGCAGGATGCAGTCGATGTCTTCGGTGCCCCACATCCAGACGAGGGACATGCCGTCGCGATCGATGATGACGCCCTTTCGTCCCGGGGCGGTGGCTTTGGCTTGGGCCGCCTGCTGCACTTCGGCGGGGTCGCGGCGGATGAGCTTGATAGCGGCAACGTGCGCATTGCACAGGCCCCACCACAAACTCTGATACGTGCCGTGCGGTTGGCGAAGCTGAATGTTCTGTGCTGAGAGGTCCGCGGTTTTCCAGAAGACTTCAACGAGCTTTCCCGCGTTGCCTGGATTCAATGGCCACGCATCGATCGCAAATTCCCACGGGTCTATCGTGCCATAGACCTTGTCTCGGGTGAGCTTAATATCGATTCCGCCACCGAAGTCTGGACGGTACGTGCAGACCCAGATGTCGTACACACCCTGGAGGGAAACGGGATAGGTCAGCGAAGGAGCGATGCACGTCTCGGGTTTGTCCTTGTCGCGCACTTCGACGCACAGTGCCTTACCGTCCGCGCCGCCGGCGGTCTTGTACGGACGCAGCCACCACTTGCCCTTCACGTTCTCCTGCCCAACGGCTGCGTGCGGAAAACACCGCGCGAAATCGCTGAGGATAACCGTGTCGCCGATCTCCGGTGTTTGCCCCGATGCCAGATCGGCGTCGGTCAATACGCGCGAGGTGTCATCCGCAAGGCTTGCCGTCACCGTGAACGCGATGATGGCCGCGAAACCCAAGAGGCATCTCATGATTCTTTCCTTTCGTGTCCGCTCCGATAGAGGCGTGGTGTTTGCCTGCGACGACCGTCTCGCGAAACACCTCAGAAGGGATTGTCATCTTCATGATGGAGGTTGTCAAAAGGCTCCCCCGCGCACGGCGATGTCAAGGAGGCGATGTGAACGCGTGAAGCGGATAGGGGGCGAAGTGTGGCGCGGTCCCGGCCTCGGATCGTGGTTAAGTGCAATGCCCTGACCTTGCGGAAGCGGTATTGACGAAGTCGACCAACAAGGCTAGTATGCCTTCGGAACCGTCCGCGATGGAGGCGAACGAGTCTTTGGGGGACGTTGTTATTCAGGAAGTTTTCCGGGGATGGAGTTGCACCAACTCCGGGTCACACAGGGGGATATCAATGCAGAAGAAAGGCTTCACGCTGATTGAATTGTTGGTCGTCATTGCCATCATCGGCATCTTGGCGGCGATACTGCTTCCGGCGCTTGCCAGGGCGCGCGAAGCTGCCCGGCGTGCTTCCTGCGCCAACAATCTGAAGCAGATGGGAATCGTGTACAAGATGTATACGAATGAATCCAAAGGAGAGAAGTACCCACCCAAGACGACGGCTGGCTTGAACGCTTGTCCGTATATGACCGCGCTGTATCCCGAGTATTTGACGGACCCCAAAGTAATGATCTGCCCATCCGATCCAGAAGCGCCTCAGATTGAAGATCCCGATTACGATCTCGGGTTCTACGGCGCCGATGGCAATGTGGATATGACAAAATTCGACACCAACGCGGACCGTTCATACATGTACCTGGGATTTGCATTCCCGAAACAGAGGGATGAGTACTTGGTGGACTGGCCCGGTTTCCCCGATGACCTGATCGCGGCGATGGCCCCCATGTT
>JBHEKO010000068.1:0-3847 GCA_041859475.1 Candidatus Hydrogenedentales bacterium | reverse complement strand
GATATCAAACGACCAATGGTTGCTCGCGTAGCACGGAATAAGGAGAACGCATCCAATGAAGCATCTGAAGCCCACGTCCCGCAGCTATCCCGCGATGGCGCAGTTTGAGCCCATTCTGTCGTTTATAGGGATATTTCAAGCCCTGTTCGGGCTGCCGGGCATTTTCCTGCAACAAGCTCAAACACTCGGCAATGTCCTGATCACGTGGACCCAGTTGGACATTCTGAAGGGGACTTGAGCGATCTGGTCTTCGTGCCTGTTTTAGCTGATTGATACTTTCACGACCGGAGAGCCATGCGCGGTGTTGCTCTCCGGCTTTGCTTTACGGGGGAAAGGCCCCGCAGTAATTGTCGGCTCCTTTTGCGACGAGTTCATCGATTTCCCATCATCATTCTTGTTTGCTGCGTGTCTAAGAAATGGATAGCCGTTGTGCGCGGCGTGCAGTGACTGGATAGTTTCCTTTTCCTTCCGAATACCCGATCATTTCCTCCGTCTAGTAATGACAGTTACTTATGAGTATCTGCGTTTCTGGCACGCGAGTTGCCTTATTCATTGAAGCGTGCCGCGCAGTAGGGGCATTGCCGCGGTGCGTAGGCGGAAGGGGGTGGGCGAAGCCCACAGGCTCGCTCACCCCTGAACGCGTTCAAGAAGCACTGGAGGAATAGGGATGCCGGATGATGAAGATGCAGACTCGCAAAGTCCATTTCGAGAGGGAGAGCGTTGTGAGGGACCGGGGGAGCGAGAGGACGGGGAATCATCGTCACCCAATCAGTGCTTCACCTTCACTTCGGGAGAGGCGTTTCAGCGGCTCCTGTCGCGCTATCACGGGTCCGTCGGCTTGGCGGCGCAAGCGATCGGAGTGGAAGAGGAGACCCTTCGAGCATGGCTGCGCGATGCGCCGGGGCGCAAGGGCTGCGAGGAGGATGGGATCTAGGCACGTCCGTAGCTCCGTGGCGCGGGCGGAGAGATCTGTTCTTTGCGCTGGACCGCGCATGCCGCTCCTGCTGTACAATGCATCTGGTTTTGGATTGACCCATGGCAGCGGAACGTGTGTGGTCCGGCGGCAAGAGGGCGGGCGGCAAACCGGCAGTAACGAGGGCAAACCCGAGAGAGCAATTGACCAATGCCAAATTCTATCGTACTGAGCTTAGAGGGAGTCGAGTCGGGCTGGAGCGCCATCGCGGATCGGGGGGAGCCTATTTCCTTGCGGTTGGGACGAGGCCAGGAAAGCGATCTGATCATTCCCCACACGATTCCCGAAGAGCTGCGGGCGACGGTATCGCGCGTGCATGCACGCCTCTTCCGTTACGGCGATGAGTTCTGGGTCGAAGACTTGGGGTCCGTGAACTTCACGTTCGTGAACGATAGGCTTGTGCTATCGCCAACGAAAGTGGAAATCCCGTTCACGCTGCGATTGGGGGAGGTGTCTATCCGCGTCCGGCAAGAGCACCTGACGCAGAAGGAATTGGACAATGTGCAGTCCACCTGGCTCGGGGTCACCACCACGGGCGTTACCGAAACGAGGCGCTTCGAACTGCCTGAGTTGCAGAATGGGCGTGTGCTGCGGGAAGTGAGCGGACGCCTTCACTGGGCAGGCGCGCTGATGCACTTGGCGGGTCTCGTGAGCACGGCCCGCCGTGCAGACGATGCCGAGGCGCAACTCAAGCAACTCATGGCGCTCCACCTTTCCGCGCAGCATGTGGAACTCGCGCTGGATGTGCCATCCGTGCGCATGCGGGAAGAGATGCGCGCACGCGGCCTGTCCGAGGAGTCCGCGCTGGCGGTTTGCCGATGCCTGAAGGAAACGCCCCGGGCCGAGTCCGTTGTGCGAGTCGGGTTGTGCGAGCCTGAGTCGTTGGCGTGGGTATTGCGCTACGCGCAACAGGGTGAAGAGCGGGCGTCGGTACTTGTGGCGCGAGGCATGGATTCCAAGCGCATTGAGGAAGACCTGGAGGAAGCCGATACGGTCGTGGGCGTTGCGCTGCGCATGGCGGAACCCTTCGTCCGCACGTTGCGCGAACTCGAAACGCACCGGGCTGCGTCGCCGAGCGCCATGCGTCATGATATCAGCCCCTCCATGAAGAGTATGTGCGAAGCCGAGCGGATGTGGGGCGAGTCTGCGGCGTTTCGCAAGTCGTTGTACTATGCGGAACAAGCGGCCACGCGCTATTTGCCGGCTCACCGTCACGACCGGAAACTCTCGGCCGTGTTCATTCTGGGCGAATCGGGCACGGGCAAGAGCGCGATGGCGCGGCTCATGCACCGGACGTCGAATCATCGCGAGAAGCGGTTCGAGGAGATCAACTGCGCGGCCATTCCCGTGACCCTCGCGGAGTCGGAGCTGTTCGGCTACGAAAAGGGAGCCCACGACAAGGCCTTCACCGCGAAGCCCGGCCTGTTCGAGATCGCCGAAAACGGAACGCTCTTTCTTGACGAGGTCGGCAAGACGAGCAAGGACTTCCAGGGCAAGCTCCTGAAAGTGCTGGACACCGGCGAGTTTCGCCGCCTTGGCGGCACGCAGGCGCGAACCACGAATTGCTACGTCATCCTCGCGGCCAGCGAAGACCCACGTACACTTTGCGAGAAAGGCCTGCTGCTCGAAGAACTCTGGTATCGCACCAATGCGTTGACCATCACGTTGCCGCCGCTGCGCGAACGTGGAGGCGATATTGCCGTGCTGGCGAGCAAGCAGATCGAATCGCTTAACGCGCCGCTTCCATTGGAGCAACAGAAGCGCGTGTCCCGGCAGGTCATGGGGTTGTTCGCATCCTATCCATGGCCAGGCAACGTGCGCGAGCTTATGCAGTACCTCGAAGTCGCGCACGCGCTGTGCCCTCCTGACGTGGACGAGATTGCCGTGCAAGACTTGCCGGAGAACATCCTGCGCGCGCTCGGCATCGAAAAACTCACGGACCACATGCCGATTGCCATGACGGACACCAGCAAGCCGCTCGATGATTTGGTAGGCGCGCTGGAACGCGAATACTTCGCGCGCATGATTCACGAGTGCGAAGGCAACCTGATGGAAGTCGCCAGGCGTTCGAAGAAGTCCTACCAGACCATTCATACAAAGCTAAAGGCGTTTCGCGCCTGGCTCGAAAGCCCCGGCGACGGGCAAGCCCAAGAGCGTGAACGCCTGCGTAGCATCGCAGGTCCGTACTGGTACATCATCCAACGCGAGGATGAGCAGGACGCGCTGCAAGGCGTCTGACGCCGCACGCCGCGATCACCGGGCGCGGCGCTGGGTAGATCGCGGACTGCGAGTTGCTCGGAGGTTTCGGGTAAACCCGGTGTCGACCGCATACGTGCGCCAGCTTCGGCGAAGCAGGCGGGAAAATACATCGCGCGGCAAATCCGGGAAGAGTGACAAGAACAATTGCCGCTACGGCGCGATTACGGTCTATCTTCTCTGCGCCTCTGGGGTACAGGAGTGGTAGTATTGCACCACAGAGGCACAGAGATCGCGGAGAAGCGATACCGAAGTTGAGGATTGCCCCCTACCACATAAACGTCCCCACGATCGGCCCCGTGAAATGCGTCCTACGGCCGGCGTCCAACGTATCCAGGTAATGCGCCAACACCGCGCAGCGGTCCGCGTCGATGATATGGTCGTTCCCCTTCTCGAACAGGATCTGATCCCGAAACCCGCCCGTATACGTGTGTCCCGCGTAATGCATCGCGCGGTCCGCCAACACCGGAAACACGATCGTCCGTTCCGCCATTCGCTTCTGCAACAGCTCCGTCATGAACATCTTCGTCGGACGCCGATCCGGCGTGCGGTCCGGAAACGGCCCCACGTCCGTCAGACCCCCAAACTCGAACGCCATCACCTTATCGTTCCACACCA
>JBHEKO010000772.1:0-9138 GCA_041859475.1 Candidatus Hydrogenedentales bacterium | reverse complement strand
GGCGATGGCGACCTGGATGCCCTCGTCGGGGAATATGACGGTCCAATGAACTACTTGCGTAACGAGGGCACCGCGATAGCGCCGCGCTTTGTGCGGGCGTTCGGCCCAGGAAACCCCTTCAGCAGCATTGGAAGCTGGCATAGCCGCACCCCAGTCTTGGCCGACCTGGACGGGGACGGTGACCTGGACGTTGTCATTGGGGGCGGCCAGTATTATGGTTACATAGTATACTACGAGAACACAGGAACTGCGCTGGCGCCGGTCTTCGAGTCCACGTCCAGCGGGGCGAGTCCTTTCGCAGGCATGGATTTTGAGTATACGGCGATGCCGGCCCTTGCCGATTTGGACGGGGACGGTGATCTGGACCTGCTCGTTGCGGAACGATCGAATACCCTCAGATACTACGAGAACACGGGCACGCCACTGGCCCCGGTTTTTACGGCGCGGACCGGTGCGGCCAGCCCCTTCGACGGATTGGAGGTCGCATTCTACAGTGCCCCGGCCTTTGCCGATTTGGGCGGGGACGGTTACCTGGACCTCCTCACCGGATCCTTTGGCGGTGCCCTAACCTTGTACGAGAACACGGGAACGTCGCTGGCCCCGGCTTTCCAGAAGCTGACAGGTGCGCCCAATTTCTTCGCCGGTGTGGATGTCGGGTTCAGCAGTTCCCCCGCCTTTGCCGACCTCGATGGCGATGGCGACCTGGACGTTATGGTTGGGGGAGGGAGCGGCACCTTCCAATATTTCGAAACCCGGAACGAATGCGGCGGCCCGCCCACGGCGGCCTGCAAGGATATTGTGGTGGCTTTGGATCAAAGCGCCCGGGCTGTCCTCACGGGCGCTGCCGTCGATGCTGGCAGCAGTGACGATGGTGCCATCGTTTCGATGGTCTTGGTGCCCAACAGCTTTACCTGCGCGGACCTGGGCGACAACACGGTGACCCTGACGGTGACGGATGTGGCCGGGCGAAGCGACACCTGCACGGCGACGGTGACGGTGACCATGGAGGACGTGACCCCGCCCGTCATCCAGCGGACCGGGGCGGCGAGCCTCACGGTGGCCTGTGGCGCGCCGTACACCGAACTGGGCGCCCAAGCATACGATGCCTGTGAAGGGTTTGTTGCCGTTGTCGTTGGAGGCGATGTGGTGGACACGTCAATTCCGGGCGTGTACACGGTCACCTACGATGCGACGGATGGCATCAACGCAGCCAACCCGGTGACGCGTACGGTGACGGTAGGCTCGTGTGAAGGGGTGGTCCTGATCCACACGGGCGATCAGAATGGCGATGGTGTTGTGGGGCTGTCCGAACTGTTGCGCGTGATCCAGTTTTACAATTCGGATCAGTTTGGGTGCGAGGCTGGCACCGAGGACGGATTTGCGCCGAACGACGCAGACCGGGACTGCACGCCGCATGCCAGCGACTACGCCCCGCAGGACTGGGAAATTTCGCTGAGCGAGCTGCTGCGTCTTATCCAGTTCTACAATCTGGGCGGGTACTTTCCCTGTGAAGAAGGCGAGGACGGGTTCTGCGCGCAGGCGGGTTGAAGGCAGGTGCAGCCAGTCTCGACCGGCCCAATTGCGACCCAAACTTGCCGTCTTTCACGCCAGCCCCGCGTCTCCAACACCGTTCATCTTCATAGTACCCCCAAAATAGGATTGACTGGAGCCTCTTAACGATTGTAGAGTGCAGGTGCAATCTTGCGAACGTTACAATCTCATAGGGGATACCAGTATGCGTAGTGTTGTTTTCGGCGCTGTCGCAATCATGTTGCTTTCTTGGATGCCCGGGAAGGCCGACGCGCTGTCGTCTTCCCTGTATCCAGCGCTGCTGGCTGGCCTGAGTGAACTTGATAAGCCGGCTGACGATACAAAGGCAGATGCCAATGAAGTCTTCATTGACTGGCAGCTGGTTTCCAACAATCCGGGCTGGCGCGCGCGCAGCAAGGCTGGCGTGTTGGTTTATGATGACAAGCTTTGGATTATGGGGGGCGCAGTTGCGCCGACTGAGCACCTCAACGATGTCTGGTACACCGAGGACGGCGTCACGTGGACCGAGGCCACAGCTGCCGCCGCATGGCCAGTCCGGGCGGGCCATGGAGTCACCGTGTTTGACGGAGCGATGTGGGTTATTGGGGGATACGCTCAGGGCGGCCCCTATTACGCCGATGTTTGGTCCTCCACGGATGGCGTCAACTGGACGCAGGCGACTGAGAGCGCGGCGTTCGGCAATCGCTGGAATCTCCAGGCCAGCGTAATCGGCGACAGCATCTATGTGTTGGGGGGCCGGCTGGACGGCTTGGTCAGCGATGCAATTTACCGTTCCGTCGATGGCGTGTCATGGACATTGGTGACGGATGACGCCCCATGGGGCGATCGTGAACTGATGGCCGTGACTGAGCTCGACGGTAACGTATTGGTGACGGGCGGCCGCGGCACTTCGAGCAGTTCGCGTGGGCGCGATGTATGGGGAACGCTGGACGGCGAAACTTGGTCGCCGTTCACGGCAAACGCCGCGTGGTCCGCGCGACAAAGCCATGGCATGGCTACGTTGGCCGGCGAGGCATGGCTCCTGGGCGGCTATACCGGTTCGTCACGATTGAACGATGCGTGGCATAGTGTAGACGGCGTGCAATGGCAACGCGCAGTGCCGGCCCAATCGCCATGGGTGCCAAGAGGCGACCTCGGCGTCGTCTCGTGGCAGGGTAAACTGTGGGTGATCGGCGGACACAATTTCATAGACAGCACGAACACCTACTACGGCGATGTGTGGTCCGGCGCACTTATGCCGTTCCAGCGGCACAGCGCCGACATCGATGGCGACGGCAGCTTCAGCCTATCGGAACTACTACGGGTGATTCAGCTTTACAACTCGACCCAATATGGTTGCGAGTCAGAGACTGAAGATGGCTATGCGCCCAATGACATCGACAGGAACTGCGGCCCACACAGTTCGGATTACGCCCCTCAGAATTGGTCGATTTCGGTGAGCGAATTGCTCCGCGTAATCCAATTCTACAATACTGGTGGCTATGTGCCGTGTGCCGAGTCGGAAGACGGGTTCTGCACCCAAGGCAACTAAGACAGGCCACGCTGCGGTACAACGACAAGAGCGCGCTTGGGCAATACGCCCAAGCGCGTAGCTTTTTTTGTACGTTTCCGTCGTGTCACGCTAGCCCCTGCGGCGAATCTTGGGTCGTGCGAAATTCACCACAACCGACGACTTGACTCCAGCATGAGGAAGCCGTCGATACGACGTTGATGCCCCTACGGCGCCATGCGGAACGTGATCGAATGCCAGCCTGCAAGATCTTGTGCGTCCGCTCCCGGTTCACCTTGATGATCACCCCATGTGGCGTGCTGGGGTTCACTCATGCGCAGACGACGAGCGCCTTTGCCGCATGGGTGGTGTGATTCAGGAATTGAATGGTAGGCGGTGAGGGACTCGAACCCCCGACATCCTGCGTGTAAGGCAGAGGGGCAGGACTCGGAAGTCGCAGCACAACAAGAGCTTGCGAGTGCAGAGATTCCCGCTTGCACCACGGCTTGCACCGATTCGCAGAATCCGGCGCACGGGGCACCCCTGGAAGCCCTGGCGGATGCCCTTCGGAACCTGTCCGCCCAGGAACGTGCCGCCCTGGCACAGCTACTGGGGGATGCCTGAGAACTGCCCATCCCGCCGAAGGGAACACGGAACGCCCCCTGGCCGGGCCAACTCCCGAAAGGGGGAAGCCGTCCCCGCTGCCGTTCAGACACCGCACGCCGACCAGGGGGAGGGGGGAAGTGCCAGACCCGGTATCCATACCGACCCCAGTCGAAAAATTTTGTGAGGGTTAACCGGGAGCGCGTTGATTGAACTGGCCTTGTGGTAGTAGTCTGGCATTCGTTCCAATAGTGTACCCAGGTAAATGCGCTCAGCCACTATCAACTTACACGCGCACGCGAGGAGGCGACCCGTAAGTGCTTGCCATAATGGGCTTTGCGCAAACAAGGTAAGAGCAAGAGTGGACACACGAATACCAAATCGCTACCCCCATAAGAGTCTCAAGCCGAAGCACAAGCGCGCGCTTCGCCTGCTTCGCTCCTGTGGGGGCATTCGCGCAGCCGCAAGAGCGGCGGACATTTCACCGAGCACACTCTATCGGCTGCGATATTCCATTGCTGGTCGCGAATTCATAAGCAGATTATGCGCCAGATTGGAGGCACGTTTACTCTTGGAAGATGGGAGCGCGCCGTGACAGACAGCCTCGCTTCGGTGACGTTCAAGCTATTGCCACGATTCGTGCCGGATACGGAGCCAAATCGTGAGAGATGAAACCGCTTCTGTGGAAATTCAGATGACACTTTGGCCTCTTGAACCGGAATCGGCAGTATCGAATACTGGAGCGCGGTTCGACCTGCGACAAGTATTCGTTCATGAATTCTTGTGCGGGTATGGGTATTGGTCGACCGTGGAACTGGCTGAACTCCTCCTGCTAGATAAGAGCCTGCTTAGTGGTATGCAGGTCAATCAGGCACTCTATGAGGTACAGCATCGCGTGTTGACTTCAAGAGTTGAAATATCTCCAAATCATTTCAGGGAGACATTTCCTGACCGCCTACATGACATGCTGCTGCCAATGGACAAGCTCGCTCAACGCAAGCACCTGGAGATAGTGCGCGACTTCGATTTCGAAACCGATGAACCCCAGCTCATTCCCCGGAATAAGGCTATCTCCTACTTGCTGAGTCTGGGCGTGCCCGAGAGTGCTTTCCCAAGAGACCTCTTGAATGAACTGGAGAAGTCCCGCCGAACGAAGAATAAACTACCTACATCGAATACGCCCAACCCAATTGCCCCGTCTGGGACTCAGTGGCATCAAGTTCGTATTAAGTTCTCCGATGGGGATACCGTGACCATTCACTTGCCCGGACCCACAAAGACGCTTCGCATGACCAGCGCCGAACTGGGTATGGCTACCAAGAACTCAAAAAGAGCAAACCGGGAATGGAAATTGCTAGAGCGATTTGCTGAGGCGCGGAATAATCAGATCGACAAGAACTCCCTTCTTAATCAGAGGGTGGCGTTTGACGCCGCCCGACAGCAACTGAATAAAAGTCTAAAGAAACTGTTTGGTATCGAGGGGGATGCAATCGCCTTGACAAAGGACAAAGCTCATTGGAAGACCTGTTTCCGAGTGGAGCCTGAATCGAACTTCTGACCCACCACAGGTTTTGGAGGCTCTCCTTTGGTGGCATTGCTCACCCGATCTCCCCGGTCGCCTGTGGACAGAAACCGTCTTCACCCTCGGGACAAGTGATGTAGCCGCCGATGTTGTAGAACTGGATCAGACGCAAGAGCTCACTGAGCGAAATGGCCCAGTCCTGCGGCGCATAGTCGTTGACATGGGGTGCACAGTCCTGATCTGAATCGTTCGGCGCGAATCCGTCTTCGGTGCCCGGTTCGCAACCGTAGTTCAATGAATTGTAGAACTGTATAACGCGCAACAGCTCGGACAGGCTGATTTCGCCATCGCCGTTCTGGTCACCCGTGTGGAAGGGAACCTCGCCCTCTCCTTCGCCTTCGCCTTCACCTTCACCTTCGCCTTCACCCTCGCCTTCACCCTCACCTTCACCCTCCCCTTCACCCTCGCCTTCGCCTTCACCGCCTTCGCCTTCAGCTTGCTCCGACTGAATCACGACCTCGGCACTAGCCACGCTGGAAAGGAGCGGATTGCCCGCCAGATCCTGCACGTTGCTATCCGTGCTGACGGAGATACTAAAGCGTCCATTGCCAAACAGGCCGATAACCTCAACGTCAAATGTTGTTGGTCCACCGGTGATTAGTGCATCCGCGCTAGTCGTGCCGCAATGGCTGATAATAATGTCTGACGCGTCATCAAAGAACTGCACCTCCTCGTCGAAGGATACAGCAAAATTCACGCTCTCAGAGGAGGTTGGGCCTGTGGTGCTTGGAGTGATCGCTATGACGCTTGGTGGCAGGATATCGAACGATTCAAGCGAGAAACGGCTAGAGTATATATTGTAGTTCGGCCCCAATAAGCCGCCGACTGTATATCGCGACTCCCAGAGTGCGATCCAGTTCCCGTTACGATCTGTCACCACCTGCGGCTCAAAGTCCGCTATTCCTATCTGGTTATCAAGGTGCGCATAACTGTTCAATACCTTGGCCGGACTCCATGTGGCGGCAGAGTCCAAGGAGGCAGAAATGAAGATGTCTCGGTCAGTACCAGCCGAATTGTCTAGCGGGTAAGCAGATTCCCATACAACGACAAAGGTCCCCATTCCATCGGTTGCTACTCTCGGCTGATAGTCTCCTGCGTACTCGTCCAACGCGGTTGCCGTACTGTTGAGAATGGCCGCATCACTCCATGTCGTCGCGTTATCGGTCGACAGTGATACTGCGATGTCCCAATCTATGCCGGTGCTGCCGTCGAAGACTCCTTCGGAGCGCCAGACTACGACCCATCCCCCGTTACCATCGGCTGCGATATCGGGATCGAAGTCCATGGCATCGCCATCCGTCATGGCTGTGCTGTTCAGGAATTTTGGCACACCCCATGTTGTGCCGCCATCGCTGGAGTGTGCGAAGAGAATATCAGAGTCGTTTCCGATTTCATCGTTCAGATCATAATTCGACCACCAGACGGCCACCCAATTTCCCAAGCCGTCAGCGGCAAGGCGGGCAGTCGCATCGGTGTCGCCGACACCATCGCTTGCGCCGTATATATTAAGCAATGCTGGCGTGCTCCAAGTGATTCCATTGTCTACCGAGCGCGCGAACATATTGTCGTTGTCCGTATCATCTACGGTCCCCCAATTCACAATCCAAGTACCATTCTGGTCCGATTCAATTTGCGGTGAGTAGTCAGGCCTATTGGAATCGGTATTTCCATCGGTATTGAGCAGTGCTTGGGGAGTCCACGTCATGCCGCCATCTGTGGAGCGTGAGAAGAGGATATCTTCGTCAACTCCAGCAGTGCCATTCAGATTGAAGTTGGACTGCCAAACCACAATCCAGTTACCTTGGCCGTCGTTTGCGATCTGGACGGATCCGTCGCTGCTTTCGCCGTCGAGAGTCCCCTTGCTATTCAATAGCAAAGCTTCGGACCAGCTCTCTCCATTGTCTGTGGAGCGGGCAACGAGAATATCCCAGTCCGTGCCCACGGTCTCGTCTAGGTCATCTTTGGACTGCCATACAGCGACCCAGTTCCCTAGGCTGTCCGTTGAAATCTGTGCGAACTCATTGTCATAGCCAGGCTCAACGCGGGTATTGGAATTCAGCATAGCGGAGGGGGAGACGGAAAACTGGGCGGCGGCGGTAGAGAATAGCCCACTCATTGCGAGAGCAACTATGGCTGGGCGTATTGTGTGTAGTTTCATGGATTCCCCCTTTTCGTAGCTTGGGATGCATCAGGCAGCATATGGCAATCGCGGGCACTTTTCAACGCTATCAATAGTGTTCTGGATCTCTTGGAGTGCGACTACCGGGCCTCTACCCGACATGTCGTGACGCGATGACAACATGTCGTGGTTTATTTTTGTCCCGTAACGCCAAACAGTGACGGAGTTTAGCGACTTTGATCTGCGGTTCTGCGGCTCAAGAGCCGACTTATTGCGCGAATAGGGTAGAGACGCTCACTGGGAGCGCCCTAACTAGGAGATTCGCGGTATGACCTCAGCAGACAAGAGAGCTTCAAGTGATTCAAAGGTGCTTATTGACGTCCGGGGATTGGCCCGCATGTTGCACCTGTCGCATCGAACCGTGTGGCGGCTTCGGGATGCAGGCAAGCTGCCTGCCCCGGTGAAGCTGGCCGGGTGTGTTCGCTGGCGGGAAGCGGAGATATCGGAGTGGATCGCAGCGGGTTGCCCTGCGGTGCGACCCGTGGGGCGCGTTGCGCGGGGGGTGGTGCAATGATTACACCAAAGCCCGACTATCGAACTGACCCGCCCTTGACCCGTCGCCGTGCGATTCGCAGATTCTATCTTGGGCTGCATTGCGGCTCCAAGGCATCCGTGCGCGCTTGCAGCATGACCGGGCATCCGCTCTACCCGTGGCGATTGGGGAAGGTGGAGAAGGTCTCGCCACTTGAGGGGACGCGCACGCCCGACGTGCGGACGGGTGCAGATTTCCGGTTCGATGACGCCCTGCAACCCGCCAAAGCGATTCGCGCCGCTTGTCTAGATTGTCGCCCGGATGGTCCTGGCGCGGTGCGGAAATGCCCGCACTACTCCTGCGAGTTGTGGCCCTATCGTTTTGGCCGGAAGGCCAGGGCGGCTAAACAGACTCCCACGCGCCCCAATTAGGGACGTAAAGCCGGGGGGGCGGTCTGTTGCCGCCCCCCTGTCCGCTTGGGGTTGAACCACCCCCGCCAGCGTCAATTTTCTACCAAGAATCGAATTCTGTGGAGGGATAGTCATGGGCGGAGACCGTAACCAGCGTGGCGCAGCGCGGAAGGTCAAGACACGGGGCACTTTTGGCGGTGCGCCTTTTGTGCTCGTGAGTGACAAATTGCTGGACTCCATTGCGTACCGCAGCCTGGGACACGCCACGGCGCGCGTGCTGCTGGAGATGCTTCGGGTGTACCGAAACTCCAGCGGGATGGATACGCGAGTGATTGAGGACGAGGGCTTCGCTTTCACGCACGCGCACTGTCAGGTGGCTGTTGCGCCAAGGACCTTCTATGATTCCTTGAATCAGATAGAGCGTGTTGGCTTCTTTTGCCGTCCCCCGGAACTCCAGCCGATACGGGGCATGATGTGCGCAACACGCTGGATTCCGTCGCAGCGGTGGCGAAGCTATTTCTCCGAGGAGGATGGGCAGGACGCTGCCGCTCGTTTGCAAGAGCGCGAAGCCAAGAAGGCGGATGAACTGGAACGGCAGTCGGCTCGGCGCAAGGCCTATTGGGACGCTTCTACGGGGTATCTTCCAGATTCCCGTACTCAGGAAGGACAGTAGCCTGTGTTTATAAATGACAGTAGCAATGGCAGTTTCTTGGGCGAATTGCCCCAAACCCCTGTATCCTTTTCGGACGGTGATCTAATATCTCCATGGGGAGGGGGGAGTCTTGTCCGTCCTGGCGTCCCGCTGCTTGTGGAGGGGGCACGCTATCGCCAGCTATGCAACTTGACCGTAAC
>JBHEKO010000245.1:0-2736 GCA_041859475.1 Candidatus Hydrogenedentales bacterium | reverse complement strand
GCGCATGGTAGGTCCGGCCACGCTCGAATTCAAAGCCGCGAGCGCTCCTGCGAACCCCATGATGGCGGCAGTTGACCCTATTCGCGAACGAAGAAGACGCGGTCGACGTAAACGGCATCCACCGATTCGGGGCCGCCTTCTGGAGCGACCCAAAGGTACATGTCCTTCGTGAGCGCGTACGTGCCGAGGTCGACGGTGAAATAGCCTTTCGCCGAATCTTCGATTGTCACCGTGTGCTGAACGAGATTCGTCGATGTGGCCGAATCGTAGATTCCCGCGACCATAGCCGCGCCGGATACGGCTTTGGCGTCGCAGCGCACGACGGCGTAGCATCGCGCTTTGCCGAGGTCCGTGACTTCGATTTCGATGGGGTATTGGACGGCCCATTGGACGTGGTTGGCGGGCATACGGGCGGTCTTGCCGTCCGACGCGCCGGGGTCATCGACGATGTCCGCCCATTCGCCCGGATTGGCAAGCGAGAATAGGTTGTCCTGGATGTCTACAAAATCGGCGGGATTCATGTCCTTGCACAATTCCGGGAGCGTTCCAGCGGGCCGATACTTCATGCGAAGCCGCTGTTCGTAAACTTGAAAGGGACCACCCTCGCTGTAGCTGTTTGCATCGAATTCCTGTGCGCGCGCGAGGTACTGCTCAAGAAGCGCCTCGGGCTTTTCCGGGCCCAGAAATGGCTTGTTCTCCACCCTTGCCGTGCGCTTCAAGTTCCGATAGTCCATGAGCCACACGTTGTCCAACGGCATGCGCGCACGCCGCACGCGCTTGAGCAACTCGGCGTTATCGGCCACACGCTTCTCCGCTTCGTTGAAGAGTTCCGTAGCCCGGTTGACCTCGTCGAGGCCGAACCATTCCGAGGTGTTCTGCATGTAGCAACGGAGATACGTGCCGGTACGCTCCACGGCGTCATGCGTGAGATTGATGTACTGCTGCAAGGGATCGGCGGCAGCTCCATAGTAGCCGTTGAGGAATTCCGCGATGAGCGCTTTGTCGTCGCGCGAGGGGTCCCACATGAGGTGGGCGAAGAGCCAGGCGCGCAGCTCGGGGAAGTCGCTAATCGAGCAACTCGAATCGCCCTGCTCGAAGAGGCCGACGGCTTTGTTGTCGACAAAGAACCGGATGTTGGGGGCCAGCACGCGGAGGTTGGGGTGCGGCAGGAGATAGTTGGAGAAGTTCGTCACGTAGTCCCAGATGTAGAGCTGATGAGCGATGGCGCTCCAGTCCCGCATATCTTTTTGGAACGCCTCGTTCTGCGGGCCCGTGGCAAGAGGTTGCGAGAACGAGCACTCGATCGAGCACAACCGGATCAGGACGTTTTTGCGAGGCCTTGCGTGCTTGGGCGCCTGGCGCGTGTAGCTGTAGGCCAGCGTCTCGACGAGCACGTCGGGGAATTCCTTTTCGATTTCTTCTGCCACCGCATTCACGAAATGAATGATCGGACCGGAAGCCGCGCCTCCTCTTCCTGCAGGGCGCGGCAATTCGCGCACTGGCACGGGCCGTGGCAGTCATTCTGGCTGATGGAGATGATGCCCGACGCGGGGTCGCTTCGGACCCATTCGAGCGCCTTCTTCACGAACTCGGCGCGCATTTCTTCGTTTGTAAGACAGAGTTGGGCATTCTCCGTGACGCGCTTGCCGTCGATTTCGCTGTACCACTCGGGATGTGCGGCGAAGTACGTATCCGGCGGCAGGATCTGGTAGAACGTGTGGCACCAGCCGAGGATAGAGTAGTGGCCGCCAAACTCGGGCGTGACCTGCTCGAAATGGCCGTTGCACTTGCTCCGCGCGGCATAGGTTCCGTCGAACGCCCCGCGATAGAACGCCTCGCGGCACAGGAGTCTCGGGACATAGACCTCGTCGAGAGCTGGGATCTCCAACGTGGTCCTCGTTGGGATGAAGCTCTCATAGGAACTCCACCAGCGGCACCCCACCGTGTCTTCGAGGAAGGAGTAGACGGCATAGAGCGTACCTCGCGGCCGGTCTCCGGCGAAATACAGGGAATCGCCAGCGGTCTTGACGAAAATCCCGTCGTGCTTCAACGAGGCAAGGTCAAAATTGGGAAAAGCTTCGCGAAACAACAGCCCGGGTCCGACGACTATCCGCTTTTCAGCCGCGGCTTCTGGAGAACCTTCGACGGCGATGGGCAGCGTACATCCCGTGACTTGCGCGAGGTGGGACTGCAACTCTGCGGCGGCAGTCTTCTCGGACGGTATGGCGTCGGCTGGGACGACAATCGTGTAATCGGAATGGCCGTCCGCCGCAAGTACAAGACCGGCGGCGCAGGCGTTCCAGGATGCGATTAGGGTAACGATAGCAAGAAGTATTGCGGCGCGCATGGATCGTGCTCCAGGTTGCGGAAACGGTTGGACCCCCATTGCGCGCATGGTAAGGACGAGAGGCGCGGAAATCAAAAGGGGGAGTGCAAAGGGGAGAGGAAAGCCTCATAGCTTTCCTCTCCCCTTGTAGGAACAACTGAAATTGGCAACCTGCCTAGTACCCTTCGAAGGCGCGGTTGTACCGGCCGAACGTCCGCGCACTGACTCGGGTCAGCGGAAACTTCGCGCCGGGATACCGGAAGAACTTCGCGTGGCCGTCGAGGAAAAGGACATTTGCGCCGCACGGCGAATGATTGTAGTCCTGCGGGCTCATCGTGATGTGATCCCACAGCACGGGAATATCGCTCGACGCACGGGACGAGGCCGCGGGGCTGTTGACGTCCGTGATC
>JBHEKO010000441.1:0-19878 GCA_041859475.1 Candidatus Hydrogenedentales bacterium | reverse complement strand
ATGGTGATTCGGTCGCCGGGTTTTGTCGCGACGTCGAGTGTTTCGAGCCAGCGGGTATTCTGGTCGTTGAATAGAATGAGGACGTGACGGCGCAATTGCCCGCGCTCCTCATACACGTGCGAACGCAGCATGGGGTATTGGAGGAAGAGATTGTCGAGGCACTCTTGCAACGTCGCACCGTTCACGGACACCTCGCGCGCGCCGGAGGTAGCGTTTCCGAGCAACATGGGAATCGCGACAGGGATGGTGGCGGCTTTCATGGCGCTTGACCCTTATTCGAGCACGGCAACGCGGACGCTATTGATGCGCGGCAATGCGCAAGGCATTGCCTCCCATGTGGCGCCGCCGTCGCGCGAATAGAAGATCTGACCGCCGGTCGTGCCGAAATAGACGCCCGGCTCATCGCAGGAGTCCGCTGCCATGGCTTGCCGCAGCACGCCCACATAGGCGTTGAAGGGAAGCCCGTTGCGCAAGGGATGCCATGAGTTGCCGCCGTTCGTCGTGCGGTACACGGTTAGCCGGCCATCCGCCGCGAACCGGAATTCGTCGCTCTCCTGCGGGACAATATAGAGGGTGTCCGAATCGTTCGGCAGCATAACCATCGGAAAGCCGAAGTTGTTGGGTATGCCGTTCTCGATTCGTTCCCACGTGTCGCCGCCGTTCAGACTTCGGAAGAGCCCGCGGTGGTTCTGCTGGAACAGTCGGTCGGGATTGCGAGGGTCTATCACCATGTGGTGAACGCAGGTCCCTATGTCTTTGTGGGTTTCCCCCGCGCAGATGATCTCCAGTCCGTCGTTGCTGGACATCCAGGTCTTGCCCGCGTCGTCGGTGCGAAACACTCCGACGGCGGAGATGCCAACCCACATGCGGTTGATGTCGCGCGGGTCCAGTAGGATGGAGTGGCAGCATAGGCCCCCGGCTCCCGGAGACCACTCATCCCGTGTGGGGTGGTTGGAGAGCCCGGGCAACTCTTCCCAATGCAGTCCCGAGTCGCGGCTCACGAAGATGCCCGCTTCGTCCACGCCCGCGTACAAGACGCCGGGCTCATTGGCGCGGCCAGGCTCGATGCACCAGACGTTACTGAGCTTGTGCGTAGACTCATACTTCGGCGCATCCTCCACCTGTTGCCAGGTTCTGCCCACGTCGTGAGAAATGTGAACGGCCGGTCCATACACGAAGTGTCCGACTCCCGCGTACATCGTGGGCGTGCTGCGTTGATCGAGGGCGAGGTCGAAAACCGACCATCCTTTGAGCAGTGGGCCTTTGACTTCCCACGTCGTGCGCCGCTCGTCGGACGAGATCATGAAGGCGCCCTTTTGCGTACCAACCATCAAGAGTAGTTGTGCCATGTCAGCGAACCATCCTCATGTGAAATGCATGCCATCCATTCTTGACTGAAAACACATTCGGAAATCCCATTTCGCGCAGGCGTTCGGCAAGCATTGCGCTTCGCATCCCGCTCGCGCACGACAAAAGGCACGGCTCATCCGCCGTTATCGGCAGGTGGTCCGGGTCCCATCTACTCATTGCGATGTGCTCGTACTCCACGCCCTCCAACGGCTGAGCCTCGACTTCCTCAAGCTCGCGAATATCGATGATGCGGTAACGAGCCAGCCGCCCCGGGTCCATAGCCTCAACTTCAATATTGATATCCTCGGGGGGCAAATATTCGCTTCGCGCGATGCTTCGAATGCGGGGGGACTCGCCGCAGACTGGGCACGCGCGTTGTTTCGGGACGCGCACGCGCTGCACGGAATACGATAGGCAGTCGAACATTACCATCTCGGGTCCGAGGAGTTTGGGAAGGCCGACGATGTACTTGATGGCTTCCATGGTCTGCATGGCACCGAAGATCCCCGGCACCGCACCCAGCACGCCGACTTCCGCGCACGAGCCCACGCAACCGGCTTCCGGGATTTCGGGCCACAGGCAGCGCAGGCAAGCCCCACCCGAATCTGGGCGCACAAACACGAGCTGTCCCTCGTACTGATAGATGCTCGCGAAGACAACGGGTTTGCCAGTCAGTACCGCGGCATCGTTGATGAGGAACTTGGTTGCGAAGTTGTCCGTGCAATCCAGAATGAGGTCATAGGCCTCGAACGTTTCGATGACGTTCTCCGGCGTGAGTCCCGCCTCATGGACACGAATTGTGATGAAGGGATTCTGCTCGCGTAAGCGTTGCTCCGCGAGGATAGCCTTTTTCTGGCCAACCGTTGCGAAGTGATAGAGCGTCTGCCGGTGCAGGTTGCTCGCTTCCAATGTGTCGCCTTCGCAAATGCCGATGGTCCCCACGCCAGCAGCAGCAAGGTAACTGAGCGCCGGCGAACCCAGGCCACCCGCGCCGATGACGAGCACCCGGCTCGCGCGGAGTTTCGCCTGGCCTTCGCCACCGATCTCAGGGAGGCGCATTTGTCTCGCATAATACTCGGCCTCCGTGAATGGCGGCGCGGCCTCCTGCGTGGCCGGCGCGGACTGCTCGCAATTCACCCAACCCGAGTCGCCGTCCTCGTAATGCTCCTTCTTCCAGATGGGGACGCGTGCCTTTATCTCGTCGATGACGTAGCGGCTCGCCCGGTAGGCATCGTCGCGATGGGCCGCGGTTGCCCCAACCCATACCGCCAAATCGCCGATTGCCAAATCGCCCACGCGATGGGCGCAACGAAGGTCGACCAGGTTAAATTGACTGCGGGCTTCGGAGAGGATCTTGTCGCCCTCTTTGCGGGCCATCGGTTCGTAGGCCTCGTATTCGAGACGTGTCACAGGACGTCCGTCATTCCGATTGCGCACCCACCCTTCAAACTCCACGTATGCCCCGGCCTCGGGCCGAGCCAACGGTCGTTTGAGGGATGCAACCTCCAAAGGATCGGCACTCAGGGAAAACATGAGGAGTCTCCATCTGCGATTATGCGAAAGCGGCGTGTTGTAAGAATTCCGCGGATCGCAAAATCGCTATGACCAATGCCTTGCACTCGAAGCAAATATACCATATCGACTATGGCTGTCAATTAGAGAATGGGCCCTATTGGTCCCATACGCAACTTGTCTCTCAGGGAAGCCACCTTGCAACGCGCTCGGCATCCGGCTTCCGCAGCACGTAGAAGAAGTCGCGCGTATCGTTTGTTTGAAGAAAGCGCAGACTTCCGGCCTTTCCACCAACAGCAGCCATACCCTTGTGCAGATACTCCACCCCGGCCACTTGGCGTTGTGCGTCTCGCGAATACAGCGCGGCAAAACACGCGGAGAAGCTGTTCATATCGAGCAGCATCGCATACCGGCATCGATATGCCTGAAACACCCGCGCCATGGCGTTCGGAGTCGCGCCCGTGAAATAGGTGAAGATGACAAACGATGAGCCGCCTGTATCTTGGATGGCGAGCCCCGTTCGCGTAGTGGTGAATTGGCCGGTCTGGCTTCCGGACCATGCCCCTTCGCCCCATTTGTTCACCAAGGCCCCAGGTATGGTTATGCCGTTGCCATCCACGCCGTCCACGATGGCCACGCAGTTTTGCCGCGCGTCGAGCAAGGTGCTCGAAAATACAGATGATTCCTGGGGCCACGAGAACAAATCCATTTGCCCATTCTGCCGGATGAATGCGGTTGCTAGCCCAGGCATGAGGCGGCTGAAGACGACGCCTTTCTCCGCGAATCCAAAGTGACTGCCGTTGTTGACGCGCGCCAACGCGCCGGACTTGAATGCTCCGTGCTGCCGTTTGAATCCGCCCGTGAACGTGGCCGCGACAAACGGCGCTTCGTTCGGGGCAACGGCTCCGATGGTCGCCAGCGGTTTCTTCGAGGCAAACCCATCCGGTCCAGGCGCTTTGTAAGGAGGCGATGGGATGTACGGCGACCAGCCCAAGTACGGATGTTCCGCGCCTATCGCAAATCCGAACCGAAACTGACGGGTGTCGAACGCGAGCGCATAGACGAGCGCGTCTCCTTCGCGTGCATCCTGGCTGCCAAGATGCGCCACCCTGTCCGGGTAGGATTCCAGGATCTGTTTCTCCGCCATCGACGCTTTCATCACGCTCACGAAGACTCCGGTGTGATTCAAAGCGCGATACCATCGGCCGTACACCATGTTTCGGTCCGGCGCGTCGGTCTCGATTCCGAGGGACGCGGCAACGCACGAAGCCTCATTATGCGACGCGTCCACGAGGGCAGGGCGAGGGCCCGTAATCGGCAACGGTTGGCCCGTTCCCGCGCGGTCGCTCACGAGTTCCGGCGCCGGTATGAGATACGGCTTGGATTGTTCGAGGAGCCAATCGCCGAAAGAGGCCTGTCGTAAGAAGTCTGTCGTGGACTCCAGCAGTGTCGCGGCCCCGGACTTCTGCGTACGGACCAAGACGAGCCCATCGCAGATGGGGGTGAACGCCGACGTGGCCCGAGTCGCCGAGCGCAAGACATCGCTTACAACCGGCGCGTCGCATAAGCGGACATCCGAGGGGCCAGCGGCGTCATTGGAAGCCAACGGCGGCGCATGGACGAAAGCGTTGGGCCATAAAGTGAAATGCTGGACGCCATGCGCTGGGGTCGATACCGCGATCCCGTCGCCAGACAAGGTGAGTGTGGGGCGTTCAGGTTCGGTTGGCCGAAGCGTGGGCGCCTCTAGGTGGAGAGAGATTCTTTCGTTGGCAATCGTCGCGTCTAGAAGATAGTACGCCCCCACGTACTTGTTCAGGTTGGTCAACGTGATCCGATCGCCGCGCGAGTTCTCCAGGGTCTGGCTTTCGCGATTGGGCTGGAGCTCGAGGATGGACCCAACAGGCGTGTCTAACGACGGCAGCGGCTCGGAAGGAAGTGGAGGAGAAACCAGGTCGGCAGCGCATAGCTGCCCCATTAAGACGGACGCCAAGCATGCCCACCGCAGATATCGCAGTCGGAGGGAGAAAGCCGGCGCTTGCACTTTCGCCATCAACATCGGGCGAATGCTCCTTGGCAGTGACGGTGCGAGCCAGCTATGATAGATCTCCGTGCAATCACGAACCTTTCCCACGCGCAAGCGCAAGAATCAACGGATTTCGATGACAGCCAAATACCACAAGTAGTCGTGAATCTTATACAGATTCGCGAGCTTCCGCGCAAGGATTGCGAGGAAGGTCATCCGCAGGACTCCAGCTTCGAGCATTTCTCTGCTATTCTTACGATGACGAGGCGAACACCGGATAGGCTCTTGCGAGTTTGTCCGTAGAAAAAAGGTGATGGTTCCAGAATGGCCAATTCCTCCGCATTCCACGTGATGACGAAACCCACCGGGCCGATCTGCAATCTCGATTGCACGTATTGTTTCTACTTGGAAAAGGAGAAGCTCTACCCCAGCGGTGCCGGTTGGGCGATGTCCGGCGAAACGCTGGAATCATACATTCGGCAATACATCGAGTCGCAAGACGTTCCCGAGATCCAGTTTGCATGGCAGGGGGGCGAGCCAACCATCCTCGGCGTTGAATACTTCGAGCGCGTGGTGGATCTGGAAAAACGGTATGCCAACGGAAAGCGGATCAACAACGCGTTTCAAACCAATGGCATTTTGCTCGACGACCGTTGGGGAGAGTTCCTTGCTCAGAACGGTTTCCTGGTCGGCATCTCCATCGACGGGCCGCGCGAATTGCACGACACGTATCGCCGCGACAAGGGTGGACGCGGGACCTTCGACAAAGTGGTGCGGGGGATCGATTTCCTGAAGAAGCACCATGTCGAGTTCAATACGCTCACCTGCGTGAATCGCAAGAATTCGCAGCACCCGCTCGAGGTCTATCGCTTTCTCAAGAGTGTGGGCAGCGGGTTCATGCAGTTCATCCCCATCGTCGAGCGCACCGCCGAAACAGCGGACGAAGAGCAGCTCGTGTTGGTGTCACCGGACTACCCGGACAAAGCAACGGTCTCGCGATGGTCGGTGGAGCCGCTGCAGTTTGGTAAGTTCTTGTCGGCGGTATTCGACGAATGGGTGCGCCACGACGTGGGCGAGTACTTCGTTCAGATTTTCGACGTGGCGCTGGAGGCGTGGGCCGGATACGACCCAAGTCTTTGCGTGTTTGCCGAGCGCTGTGGCAAGGCGATGGCCCTCGAACACAACGGCGATCTCTACTCCTGCGACCACTTTGTGTACCCGGAGAATCGCATCGGAAACATCATGGAAGAGGGGATTCGCGTGCTGGTCGATTCCGAACAGCAGACGCGCTTCGGAAACCACAAGGCCGATTCGTTGCCGCAATACTGCCGCGAGTGCGACGTGCGATTCGCCTGCAACGGCGAGTGTCCGAAGCACCGTTTCATCAAGACCCCGGACGGGGAGGCTGGACTAAACTACTTGTGCGCGGGCTACAAGCATTTCTTCACGCACATCGCACCTTATATGCAATTCATGGCGAACGAACTTCGCGCGCAACGTCCTCCTGCCAATGTTCGCGCGTTCGCCGCACAACGCGATCTCCAGTCCGCCGGTAAGCGTACGGCCGGACCGAATGATCCCTGTCCATGCGGCAGCGGACGCAAGTTTAAGAAGTGTTGCGGCGTGGCGTCGCGCTGACGCGTCGGCGTGGCGGCGCCTATCCTTCCGGAGGACGCAGCGCCACACGCTTGACCATGAACCGCGTGAACCTGGGGAAGAGCGCACGCGCAACGTAGCCTGCCGAAATGGAACGAGGCACGGTAATCTCGCGCTTGCCCTTGCCGAGCGCCTTCATGATTTCCGTGACGAGCTTCTCGGCTTCGATCATGTTCCGCTTGGCCACCGGCGGCATGCGGTGCAGCATAGCTTCCGTGAAGAACTCCGTATCGATAGCGCCGGGACACACGGTCAGCACATGCACCCCCGCGTCTTCGACCTCCATGGAGATCGACTCTGCCATTCCGATCATGGCGAACTTCGTTGCCGAGTACACGCTTTCGTCGGGAACGCCTAGTTTGCCCGCGACCGACGCCATGAACACAATCCAGCCTGACTGCCGCTCAATCATGTGCGGGAGGACGGCTTTGGTCCAATAGATACTCCCAAGCAGGTTTACTTGTATCATCCGCTCCATGTCGTCGATGTCCCATTCGACGAAGCGCAGGTGGCGGCCATATCCTGCGTTATTCACGAGGACATCGATTCGGCCATGCCGATCAAACACCGTTTGGGCCGCGCGAAAAACCGCGTCGCGGTCGGCGACATCGCATGGAATGACGTCGGCGCTTCCTCCAGTGCTACGGATTTCTCGTGCCACTTCGGTCAGTCGATCTTCGTTGCGCGCTACGAGAACTGCGCGGGCTCCGGCCTTCGCGGCATGAATCGCCAGTAGTCTACCAATGCCGCTCGACGCGCCGGTGATAACCGCTACTTTGCCGTTCCACGATCCGAGACGTCGCATGCCGGTGAGTCCTTTCCCTTCTCCTGCCGTTCGAGTGGAGAACGCATTATGCGAAATCGCCGCCTCGTGCTCCATCGCATAGGTACGACGGGCGAGGCGCTTGTAGCAAGACTCCCTGGACCACCCGTGCAAGAATCCGTGCGCACGCGTTGGCGCGCCGTCGCAGTTCCATGACTCCGGCGACAGTGCTGGGATGGCGCGCGATTGACCACAGGATGCGGCCTATCTCGATGTTCCCGTCCCGGTCGCGGCACGCATTCAGGTCGATTGGAAGGTCCTCATCGAATGTGTCGGAGATGCAGCGGATTCCCAAGTAGGGGACGCCGTATTGCGCACACACGGTCGCGACGATAGCGGACTCCATGTCCGCGCATCCCAGCGCGCCTTCGGGAAGGACACTGGATACGGCACGCTTTTCTTCTCCCGTGGTGAGGATTCGGTCGTGCGTGATAACGACGCCGGCGCGGACGGATATGCCATCTAGGTTGAGTCCGGTGGCGATGCGCACTAGCCGCGCATCGACAAGGGCATCGGAATCACCACCAATCGCGTCGGCAATGAGCACATCCCCGAGGGCGAGCATGGGGGAGAGCGCCCCTCCGAAGCCTACGTGAATGATGCCGCCCGGGCGCATCTTCTCCATCGTGCGCAGCATCGCGCGCTGGGCATTCCGTGTGCCAACGCCTGTGGTTAGGAAGGCGGCGTTGGCAAGGCCCAACGTCTTTAGCGGAGCGACCTCGCCCGGCAACGCCGCGACGATACACCACGTGTTCGCGCCTGTTGCCTCGTTACTGCTCAAGGGTGTTGTGTCCGATGCCGGATTAGCCGAGGAGATTCCAAGCAGCCATTCTCAGCATATCCTTGGGGCTGTTCTTGAGTTCGAAGACGGCGGAAGCTTCAAAGCCGCTGTGCATCATGCAATTCTGACACGCGCGGTCTTCGCGGGATTCCCAATATGCCCAGTCCATGGTGTCCCAGAATTCCTGCCATGTCTCGAAATAGTTCTTCCCCAAGAGGTAGCATGGCCCTTTCCATCCCTTCGGAGTGAAAGTGACCGTGCTCCACGGCGAGCATTTGTAGTTGCGCATCCCCGCGGCAAACTCAAGGTACATGGGCGTCGAACTCAGGCGATATTGCTTGGACAGCTCCATGACGCGTTGGAACTTCTCGTTGATCTCGCGGCGCGTCAAGAAGATATCGTTCTCCACCGATTCGTAATGATAGCCGGGGGCAATCAACATGCCGTCCACGCCGGCTTCGGTGCACACCCGGCACAATTCTTCGACCTCGGCCATCTCCGTTTCGCGGTAGACCGTCGTGTTGGTGTACATGTGATACCCAAGGCGCTTGCCTTCCTTGAGCATCTCAAGGGCCTTGTCGAACACCCCGTTCCTCGCGCACACCTTGTCGTGCGTTTCGCGCATGCCGTCGAGATGAATGTTGATGGTCAGGCGTTTGTGCGGCGCAATCTTCCCAAACACCTTGTCGCTCAGGCACAGCGCATTCGTACACAGATAGATGTGACGCTTGCGCGCGATGATGCCCTCGACCAATTCCTTGAGTTCGGGATACAGCGTAGGCTCGCCGCCGCAGATCGACACGATAGGCGCCCCGCTGTCTTCCAGCGCGCGAAAGCACGCCTCCGTCGTGACCCGGTCCTTGAGCTTGCCGGTGTGGCGTTCCGTGGAGCACCCGATGCACGCGAGGTTACAGGTGTACAGGGGCTCCAGCATCATCACCATCGGGTAGCGCTTATTGCCCTTGATCCCGTTTCGGACTTGGTGCTTGATTGAATCCATCGTTATGTGCAGTGGAAATCGCATGGTGGCTAAATAATCCGTTCCGTGTGTGATAGTGCCTGGTTAGTGACTAATGCGCGTCCTGCATGTGTGCCTTGCGGTACATGCCCATCGCGATGAGCGGGAAATAGATTGCATAGTAATGATACCGCAGGTAGAACACGCGAGGGAATCCCGTTCCGGTCCATTGCTCCTCGTGCCATGAACCATCGTCTTTCTGGGTATGAAGCAGATACGTGATCCCCTTCTGAACGCTTTGCGACGTGTAATCTCCGGTAGCCATGAGGCCCATAAGCGCCCAAGCGGTCTGAGATGCCGTGCTCACGCCCCGGCCTTTAAGCGTCGGATCGTCGTAACTCCTGGGAGACTCGCCCCATCCTCCGTCGGGATTCTGAACTGACCGCAGCCACTTTGCCGGGCGTTGGAAACCGGGCTGCTTCATGTCCTCGCCCGCGGCGCGAAACGCGCATAGGGCCAACCATGTGCCGTAGACATAGTTGACGCCCCACCGCCCGAACCAGGTGCCGTCGGGTTCTTGTTCTTTCCGCAGGTAATCCAATGCCCGTTGAAGAATGGGATGATTCCGGGCAAATCCCATAGTGACCAAAGCCTCGATGCCCCTCGCGGTTATATCGCTCGTGCTGGGATCGATCATCGCATTGTGGTCCGCAAACGGAATCTGGGTCAGGTACTCCTTATCGCACCCGCGATCGAAGGCTCCCCAACCACCATCGAGATTCTGCATGGACAGCGCCCAGTCCAGTCCGCGTTTCAAGGCGCCCAATTTTTGCTCTTCTTTTCTTGCGTCGGGGCACCGCAAACGCTGCAGGGTCGTCAGCACTTCGAATGTGTCGTCGAGGTCCGGATAGAATTCGTTGGCATACTCAAAGTACCACCCGCCGGGCTGCGCGTTCGGATTCTTGATCTTCCAATCGCCCGGCATGCGGACCTCCTTGTCGAGGAGCCAATCGCATGACCGAAGCAGGGCAGGATGGGTATTCTCCATGCCGGACTCCAAGAGGGCGTGCATGACATACGCCGTGTCCCACACGGGGGAGAAGCACGGCTGGACACGCAGGGTATCGCCCTCTTCGATCTCCAGCTTCTCCAATTCATGGATCTGCGACTGCGTCAGCGGATGTTCGTTGTCGTATCCCAGACAGCGCAGCGCGATGATGGAATTGATGATGGGTGGGAAAATGGCCCCGATACCGTCGCTCTTCTCGAAATGCTCAATCATCCACTTTTCGCAGGCCCGCAACGCCTTGGCGCGCATCGGAGTCATGCGCGAACTCTCGACCACCTTGAGCGTGGAATCGATGGCGGTGAACACCGCAGGCCACATGCCCGGGTGGCGACTGTGTCCAACCGCGTTGTCCAACATAAGCTCGGGGATGTTCGCGTGTTCCGGGACGGGACAAAATGGTTTATGAGCCCATATCACCGAAAGCGGCACCACGATTCCCCGGCTCCACGAAGACATTTCACCGAGGTTAATCGGCGCGAGCGCCGGTAACAGAACAATCTCCGGGGGGACAGCGGGGCACTTTTCCCAGGGATACTGCCCAAATACGGCGAGGTACAGGCGGGTGAAACTATTGGTAGCATCAAGACCGCCCAACGTGCGGATCACCTCGCGCGCCTTCACCATGTGCGGGGCGTTTTCGCTGTCTCCGAGCAACTTGAGTGTGAAATAGGCCTTGGCCGACGCACTCACGTCCGGCGGTCCAAACGGATAGATTGCCCATCCTCCCTCGGGTAGGGCCTTCGCACGAAGATAATTCGCGGCCTTTCGCACGCGGTCCTCGTGCGAACGTCCAATATAGTGCATCGTCAAGATGTATTCGGACTCAAGGATCGTGTCGCCTTCCAACTCGGCGCACCAGTGTCCATCCTCGTGCTGTTGAGACAGAAGGTATGCTTGGGTCGCCTCGATCGCCGTCTTGACGCCCGCGAAAAGCGTCCCCTCAAGCGGGACGATGGCGGAACCCATCTGATTTGTGACTGTTGCGGCCAATTTCCCCTACCTTTCCAATCGTCGATACTCTCTCCCTACCCTACCAGACAGAGAATCTCGCTCTCTCGACACCGCTGCAACTTCCGCATGAGCGGCGTCGAGTGGTACTGCTACAAGTTCATCGCGCTCCGGCCTTCGGCAATAGAATCCTCTGCCGGATTCGGAACTGCGTTTCTTGCGGATTCCACCAAGCTGAAGAACTCGCGGGGCATCGAAAACTGGACCTTCTCGGTAGCGGTTCGCAGCTCTTCGACGACCGTGGCTCCAAGCGCCTTCAAATGCTCCAGAATGCGCCGCACGCACTCCTCCGGTGCGGACGCGCCAGCCGTCACGCCGACTACGCTCATTCCTTCAAACCACTCACTCCTGATCTCCGTTTCATCGTTGATAAGGTATGCAGGAATACCCGCGTCCGCCGCCACCTCGCAGAGACGCTGAGAGTTCGAACTGTTCTGCGAACCGGTGACCAGGACGACATCCACCTGGGACATCAATTCCTTAACGGAGTTTTGGCGGTTCTGAGTGGCATAGCAAATGTCGTCTTTCGGGGGCGACTGAATCGACGGGAACTTCGCCCTTAAAGCCTCGACAATGCGTGCCGTATCGTCCAAGCTGAGCGTCGTCTGCGTCAAGTAAATGAGCTTATCCGTGTTTTCCACTTCAAGGTGTGCGACGTCCGGCACGGAACTGACAAGATGCATCGGCGCTTCGCCCATCGTACCTTCCACTTCCTCATGGCCGGCGTGTCCGATGAGAATGAGCGAGTACCCAGCCTTGGCGTAACGAATAACCTCCAAGTGCACTTTCGTTACCAGTGGGCAGGTCGCGTCGATTACGCGCAGGCCCTTTTCCTGGGCGTCGGCACGCACCTCCGGCGAGATCCCATGCGCGCTGAAAATGCAGACCGCCCCTTTGGGAATGTCCCCGATATCTTCGACAAAGACCGCGCCGCGTTCGCGAAGCCTCTTCACGACGTGCACGTTGTGCACGATCTCATGGAACACGTAAATGGGGGGCGAAAGAAGATCGAGAACCTGCTCGACAATGTCAATTGCACGCACTACCCCCGCACAGAATCCACGGGGATTTGCCAGCACCACGCGTTCAATTGCCACGGTCCATTTCTCCTTGCTAAGGCTCCAGCATTCCCCAATGCCTGCCGTTACCTGTCCCGCCGTATTGAGTTCGAAACGAAAGCCTGCCGGGCCTCTCGACGCACAAGCATTCGACAACCTGCAAAATACGGACAAAAACTACCGGCAACTGGTCAACGCTCCGGCATTGTCTACGTTCACTCGCTGGGGAGCACCTTGCATAATCCGGGGAGAAGCGTAAAGTCTTGCGCGAGCAGAGTCAAATCGCCACATGCGGGCACAGGGAAGGTGCGGGACTGAAGTATCGTGCTCGGACGTTCGCGTTATGTCTTGAGAAAGGAAGTTTTCGCGCGAGGCGGGTGTTTCTGCGCATGTGCATGCCGGGGGAACGTCGCAATTCTCCCTGAAGGCGCGACTCTTGAAACAATGAAAAGCCTCTTGCATGAGGCAGGACACTTCGGTATACTCTTGACATGAAAACCCGATCTCACTCGCACAGATGGGGAAGATTTGGTCGTCTGTGCCTGGAGCCCCGGATTCTTGCGGTGGTGCTATGCGTTGTTGTGATGGCGCCTTTCGCGGGTACACAGGCATTCAGCACCTCCTCCATCTCCGCCAATGAGGAGCGGCACGCTTCGCGCCAATCGGAGTTGCGGCAAAGACTGCTTCAAGAGCGGAGAGAAGCGGCCTCGCGCCGCCAGGGTATGGGGGCCTTTCAAAATAAGAAGGGCGTGACCATTCTCACCAATCGCCCCGATAAATACCGCAATCGCGCAGGATATGCCGAAATCACTCTAGATTACGAGCCGATTGTGGTCCCCGACCGTTTTCGCAATCGGGCGACTCCGGACCAATACTCCACGTCGGAGATCGGGGAACTCGTCCAACGCTACGCACGCCAATACAACGTGGACGAAGGCCTCATCTACGCCATTATCAAGGTTGAAAGCAACGGCAATCCCAATGCGGTTTCGCCCAAGGGCGCACGGGGACTGATGCAATTGATGCCGGCAACGGCAGAGGATATGGGCGTGAAGAACATTCACGATCCTGCCGAGAACATTGCAGGCGGCACGCAATACATCGCCAAACTGCTGGAGCTTTTCGACAACAATCCCGTGAACGCCCTTGCCGGGTACAACGCAGGCCCCGAGAACGTCAAGAAATGGGGCGGGGTGCCTCCCTTCGAGGAGACGCAGAACTACGTCAACAAGGTGCTTAGGCTTTCGGCGCGCTATTCCAAGACCGGTGTCGACGCCAGTTATTTGGGCAACTCCTTCGTGAAGGCCAGGCTAAGTCAGGAAAAGGGCGCCAAGCAAGTTGCCGTCGTTCGCAAGGAAGAGCCGAAACAGAAGTTCCAAGTCCGCTTCAAGAGCGGCACCGTCCAGCAGGCGGAAAAGGTCGTCGAAGAAGGCGATTACTATTACATGGACTATAAGGGACGCAGTTTCCGGGTGCGCAAAGGCCTCGTCGAAACCATCACTCCGCCCCCCTTGACTCGCCAAGCAGGCTCTCACGTCGCTTCCCAGATGTAGGGCCTAATTCGCGATCACACCGCCATCCTTTGTGTTTTTGCCGATTTTCAGCATTGAAATTGGCCAGCACCTGTGATAACATAAAATCCCGTTAGGACACGGGGCCTTCCGCTTCTCATCTCCTAACCCTCGCAGTGTTTTTGGTGCGTTCTTTGGGGAATATTGCGAGTGCCAGTTTCGGTCGCAGGGAGAGCGCCCGCCAGGGCAAGGGGCATGGTGATGCAGTCAATCGGAAGTCGGGGCGTTGTGGCCATTATTCCCGCCCGTTACGCATCGACTCGATTCCCGGGCAAGGTTATCGCCCCGCTGGCCGGCAAACCGCTCATCGCTCAGACCTACTACCGAACCTGTGAAGCATCGTTGGTGTCGCGCGTGTTGATCGCGACCGACGACGATATCGTCCGGGATGCATTGGAACCTCTCGGGATTCCCGTGGTGATGACGCGCGCCGACCACCAATCGGGGACCGACCGCATTGCGGAAGTGGCGCAAGAACTCGATGCCGATCTAATCGTCAATGTGCAGGGAGACGAGCCGCTCATCGATCCACACACGATCGACGAGGCGATTCGGCCCTTGTTGACGGATCCCGGCCTTCCCATGTCCACGGCGAGGCGGCTGATCACCAACCCCGACGACATTGGGAATCCAAATGTCGTCAAGGTCGTTTGCGACTGTCGTGGGCGCGCCTTGTATTTTTCGAGGCATCCGATTCCGTACATCCGCGACGTCGCGGACCGGCTCGCCGAACCCCAATGCTATTGGCAGCACATAGGGCTGTATGTGTACCGGCGCGAATTCTTGCTGGATTATGCGCGATGGGAGCTTTCGTCGCTCGAGAAATTGGAGAAATTGGAACAGTTGCGTGTTCTGGAGCGCGGTTACCCTATCGCGGTTGTCGATACGAAGTACCAGAGCATCGGAGTAGATACACCTGAGGACTTGGAGCACGTACGCGCTATGCTCGAGGGCGCGTTGGAAGGAAGGAAGTAAATGCCGAGGTACGTATTCGTAACAGGTGGCGTGGTTTCATCGGTTGGCAAAGGCATCGCGGCGGCGAGTCTGGGGCTTTTGCTGGAGGCGCGCGGCTACAAAGTGGCCATGATGAAGCTGGATCCCTACATCAACGTGGATCCGGGTACGATGAATCCGTTCGAACACGGCGAAGTCTTCGTGACGGATGACGGCTCGGAAACGGACTTGGATCTCGGGCATTATCAACGGTTCACACACGCCAAGCTCTCCCAAAAGAGCAATATGACGACCGGAAGCGTTTACCACGCCGTCATCGAGAAGGAGCGCCGCGGCGAGTATCTCGGCAAAACGGTTCAGGTGATCCCTCACATCACCGACGAGATTAAGCGGCGGATTCGCGCGTTGACCGCGGAACCGGAAGACGACGCGGACGTAGCGCTCATCGAGATTGGCGGAACCGTAGGCGATATCGAAAGCCTGCCGTTCCTCGAAGCGATTCGTCAGTTCAACCTCGACGTCGCTCCCGAGCCGTGCTGCAACATTCATGTAACCTTGGTCCCCTATATCGAGGCCGCCGAAGAACTGAAGACGAAGCCGACCCAGCACAGCGTACGTGCGCTGCGGGACATTGGCATTCAGCCGAACGTGATCGTGTGCCGCACGGGCACGCAAGACCTCGGCCCCGACCAACGGCGCAAGATTGCCATGTTCTGCAATGTCACCGAGGACTACATCATCAGCGCTCCGGATGTGAAGCCGGTCTACGCGATCCCCTTGAATTTCCGTAAGCAGCGCCTCGACGAGATCGTGCTGCGCAGCCTGAATCTCGAGCCCCGTCAGATTGACTTGTCGGCGTGGGAGGCCATGATCGAGCGGATTGTGCAACCCAAGCACGAAATCCGAGTCGCCGCGGTCGGAAAATACACCCATCACGGAGATGCCTACAAAAGCATCAACGAAGCCTTTGTGCATGCGGGCGTGGCGAATGATTGCCGCGTGAAAGTGGAATGGGTGGACTCCGAGAGTTTCGAGAATGGCACGGTGCCGTCGGAATCGCTGGATCAGTATGATGGCGTCGTGGTGGGTCCGGGCTTCGGTTCGCGCGGCATCGAGGGCAAGATCAAAGCGGTGGAATATGTGCGCAAGGCCAAGAAGCCGTTCTTCGGGATTTGCCTGGGCATGCAGATTGCCGTAATCGAAATGACGCGCAATTGTCTGGGGCTGAAAGAAGCGAATTCGACGGAGTTCAATGCGGAGGGTCCCGATCCAGTGATTTCGTTGCTGTCGGAGCAGCGGGGGATTCGGGAGATGGGTGGCACGATGCGACTAGGCGCGTATCGTTGCGAGTTGGTCCCGAACACAAAGACCCAAAAGGCCTACGGCGCGGACTCCGTGGAAGAGCGTCACCGGCACCGCTACGAGTTCAACAACTCGTATCGCGAACGTTTGGAAAAGGAAGCCGGATTGATTGTCAGCGGAATCCATACGCGAGGCGATCACGAGCTTGTGGAAATCATTGAGTTGCGGGATCACCCGTGGTTCTGCGCATCGCAGTTTCATCCGGAATTCACATCGACCCCTTTGAAGCCGCAGCCGCTGTTTCGCGATTTCGTAAAGGCGGCGCTTGAGTATCGAAACGCTCGTGTTACAGGCTGATCCAAATCTGCCGTTGCGGCTTGCCTTGTCTCACCGGGCTAAGGCCTTGGATGGGTTGGCTCGCTGTAAACGGGAGTTGGAGTCGGAAAATTGCGACAAGCAATCCCTGGGTCTTCAAGTCCTCGAATTGGAGCATGAGCTTGCTCGGGCGGAAGCGACCATCCGCAAATTGCGCGATGCCGAACGCATCAGCAGCACCCGCCTCGAAGCCAATCTGAGCATTCATCGCGAAGAGCAGGAGGGACTGCCCGAGGCAGTTCGCCGTGGGGCCATCAGCGCCAGCGGGGCCAACGACGCGAATCGGAACCTTCGCAGGCGAATCAGGGCCGTTGAAGAAGGAATTGCCGCCGCCAAAGCGCGGTTTACCGCGGAGACTCCGGAGGAACTTGGCGGCCGGATCGATTTGCCCTTTGAGAAGTACCAAGGCGAGATTCCCTACACGCCGAAGCCCGCAGGTGCCATGGAGTGGGCGCTGGCCCTCATTCTGGCACTCTTGGCTGCTGGTTCGGTGTTTCTCCCGTGGGTGACCGTCGGAGGTGCGGCGAGTTCGCTTATCGGCATCTCCGGAGCAATTGAACGCTCCATGGACCCGTCGCTCGGCTACCTTCGCTTGCTGTGGCTTCCACTCTTTGTGCTGCCCTTCGCCTCCATACCGTGCTTCTCGGTACTTCCGAAGCAGTCTGTCGGCTGGGGTCTGCTTATACTGGGGATGCTCCTGACCACGGCAAGCCTGATCCCTGAATTGCTGGTCAGGCACGGAGACGTGAGGGACCCGCTGCTGGTCGGGTTGCCGTTTCTTTTCAGCGTTGGAAACGCCGTCTATTCGGTCGTGGGTGTCGCGTTCATTGTGATCGGTGGGTTGCGCGTTGGCAACGCGTCGATTTCGCTAAGCATCGGCTGACTGCCGCGGCTATCTTCGCCGGTGTTATGGCGCTGCTGGCGCTCGCCGTTATGGTGCTCGTCTCCCTGTCGAACAAAGGCGCACGAGTCACATTCAATGCTTCCCTGGCGCAACCGGCCCAGGATGCGATTCGCGTCGTGTGCGAAAACTCGGGTAGCGAGGGCGTGGATGTCTTCACGTCATGGGAAGGTCACGCCGCCGCGCAGGACAGCAGGCATGCGGCTGGGATAGACGTTTACATTCGCGAGCGCGGCGCAACCCAGTTCCGGCTTGTTCCCAAGACAGAGGCCGCATGGTCCGCCGTGGGGATACCCGGGGAAGGCATGGAGTCGTTCCGTGTTGGGGCGCGCGGTTCGTTGGAACTCACGCTGGACCTGCGCCGCCTTACGGCGCTCGGCGCGGATGCCGAAGCGGTGCGGCTGGAGTTCCACTCCGATTCGCAGTCTTTTGAACCCTATGAATCGAGCCTTAGCGGCTCCTATCTCTCGCCTCGGACGGAAGTACCTTCGCCTCAACCCCCAAGTCCCGTGCGCGTGGTTAAACCGCCTGCTCCTTCACCCACGCCAGTAACCACTCCCGCCGCTCCCGCGCCCCAGCCACCAGCCCCTTCGGCACCCGTCTATGTGTCGTTTGTAGGGACCATGGGGGAGAAGGCCGTCCTAAAAGTCTCCCATGCGGAAGGGGTCGAAGGGGAGAAGATGGTCGCTGCGGTCGGCGATTTGGTGGACCCGGACTGGAGCCTGGCGAAAATTGAACGCGCTCCAAGCGCAGTCACTTTTACCAGCTCCTTAAAGGACCAGACCCGCGTCGTTCGCCGGGGTGAAACGGTTGACCTCAACTCGGGGTTATAGACACCCACTTTATCTGACTGGCGCAATCCACGTGCGCGACCTGGCTGGCAGCGATAGATTAAGCTGCGTCGAGGTGGCCGCAACGGACGACTGCGATAAGGCATCCCGGAACGCCGGCGTCTCGGTGGCGGAAAGCAGCAGAGACGCGGTAACGGGGTCGGCGTTGTAGTTATGAATAACGTAACCTTTTCCCGACAATGGTTGCAGTGCGACTCGGGTTGGGGCAATAACAGTGAGCCCAACTGGATCCGTGAATGCCCTCCTCAAGACGTCGACCGCTTGCTGCGGCAGGTCCAGGATTCCAAGTCGCCGCGGAGCAAGCAAGACTTCGCCCACGGCATCAAAGTCTGACTGTGAAAATGTACGTGTATTCAACACAAAGATCGTAGCGCCTTGGACGTTATTGACGGTCAGCAGCGGGACCTTCTTCTCTCCCGCCATGGTGTAGAGCAGGACTGCGGCATCTCCGATAATTAACGGACAGGCCAAGTCAATTTTGTTTGACACGGCTTGAGCTTCGCCAAGCACGAGAACCGACTCCCCTTGCACCGGGGCAGATACAACAGGATTGCGCAAACCCGCGAGTGTGTTCAACGCAGTACTCTGAGCTTTCGCGATGAATCCCGTCGTGAAAATGATTGTTTTACGTGACACGACAAAGTCGGTGATGTTGGCGCTGATGGTGGGGTCGGAGGCTGCTTGCGCGGGTAAGAATACGCATGGCGCATCTGCCGGAAACGCAGACACCGGCGTAAGTGGAATCCCAAGCATTCCGATGTAATCCATAATATACATGTCGTCCATCGGGTCGCTGTTGGCTGGCTTGTAGGAAGGCACCCCCTTGACGGGATTTGTGCGGACTGCTTTGGACAAGGCGTTAAGGGAGTCGTACTCCTTGGCGAGCCGTTCATGACCGGGGTGTCCCTCATCGAACGCGCCGTAGCTGAATAGTGTGATCTCCGGCGCTCCCGCCAAGATAGACTGATAGGCTTGCTCGATGAAATCGTCGGCATCGCAATCTCCGTGGTCGAACCAAGCGCCCAGTGTCTTGTCGCCAGCGATTGACGCAATCCACCGATAGTTGATGAATCCCTCATAGGGCTGGACGAACCCAAAGCGCTGGGTCATCGCTCCCCGAGTCTCCGTGCCGACCCAAACGCCGTCGAACAGCGCAGCTTCCCGAGGGACATCATAGCCGAACTCATGGAAACGGTCGTACCACTGGGGGAATTTGATGATGACCCGGATGTCCGGGTTTGCGCCCTTGGCCGGGTCGATGATCACGGTTTTGGCGAGCCCAACCATCAGGTCGCGGCGGTAATCGGACCAAGGACGGTCGCCTTTTGCCGCCACCGACTCGGCGCTGACGTCGCCGGTACAGAAGAAATCGTCCACGATCAACTCGTCGAAGACGGGCGCGGCGTCGGAGACAATCCGGCGGATATCCTCCTGGGTCTTGGGATTCTGCCAATTGAACCACTCGAGCGGAGCCTCCTGGCGTACCCCCACATCCCCGCCGGGAACCGTGGCGATACCGCCCGTCACTGCGAAGCCGTTGGACTTGAAGAAATCCCGGACGGCCTCCAGAGAGACCCGGTCGACGATATCGCCGCTTCGATAAACCTCGAGGAACACCCTGGATATGTGCAGCGGTTTGAGAATCGCGACAGCTTTGGAACGGGCGTCGGCATCCGTGGCCATCTT
>JBHEKO010000203.1:0-4335 GCA_041859475.1 Candidatus Hydrogenedentales bacterium | reverse complement strand
CAAGTTCCTTCTTCATCGCCCCCGTGAGCTTCCCGGCATGGTTCAACTCGGGATGCTCCGCGAGATACGCCCGCACTTTCGCTTCGGTCTCCTCCGGCGAAAGCTGCTTCGGCAGGAAGGCGTCGATGATCCCGATTTCTTCCTCCGACTTCGCCGCTTCGTCGGCCTTGCCCAATTCACGGAACAACTCCAGCGATTGCTGCCGCTTTCGTATCTCCCCGCGCAGCGTTGCCACCGCCACCTCGTCGGAAATGTCCTGACCCGTCTCCTTCTCTTTCATCAACAACGCCGCCTTCACCATCCTCAGACACTCCAGCCGGGTCTTTTCCCCGGCCTTCATGGCCACTTTCATCTCTTCCTGTACGCGCTCCCGGATCGACATATGCACCTCCCGCCTTCTTATCCAATACTACTTTAGCCCTAACCAGCCTCTACACGCAATGATCAATTGCATCGCAATCCAAAACAAAAAGTTGTCACGCATGACCATTTTGAACTTCTTTGCGCCTCAATGTTCATCTTTGAACATCCGCGCGGCTTTCGCAATTTCCGCATCATCAACGTGTTATCAAGAATTACTGAACTGGTACGGCTCTTGCTCCTTCCCCCCTGGCGGACAGATGCGGTGCCGGGCCTCGGCTGTGCGGCCAAACCGAAACACCGCCTTTGAGAAGGGACGAAGTAGCACCCATGGGCAGTAGGTTTCCATCCGACTTCGAGCGGCACGCCGCATACGTCTTCCAAGAACTCGACCACGTGCTCGGATGCCTTTCCGATGAAGTAACCAATGCCATCGAGCGTGGCGATCAACTGGACCCCGCGGATGTCTCCAAATTCGTCCGCGCCCTTTCTCACCACAAGAACCACCTCCTCGACCTTACCCAAACCGCCGCGCACCTCTCCGATTCCACGCACAACAAGGCCAAACGTCAGGCGTAGTCTGGATTTCTCACAACGTCGATAAAGATTCCAAAGGCACGTGGATTGCTAGCAATACCGGTGGGACTTGAGGCAGCGCCTGGCCTTCTCCTCAGGGTGTCGAGGAGGAAAATCGAGGTCCCCGGTCGAGCCGCCTTCCGCTTGAAGTCCAATCAAAATCCGTAACGTATTCATAGACAGTAACTTAGCCAGAAAGATCTCTCCCGTGCTCGCCCATCCCGCTCGCCGGGCAGTCACCCAAACTTGACCAAAAGTCAGAAATATTCTGCCGTGTGTTCACCGTGAGTAAATGGAAGACGGATCGATTTCGTCCCGTTATTTAAGCCTTCTAGGTAGCACACATCAGTAATGCACTGACAACCCCTTGACTAAATTCGACGTTAGGTCATATAATTCAGTCATGGGTGCTATCCTTACGGAAAAGCGACGCGAAATTCTCGAACGAGAAGAGCTACTGTTGGACATTGCCCGCAAGATGTTACTGAAAAGCGGGTATCACGGACTAACAATGGCCCGAATTGGCCAAGCCGCGGAATGCTCCAAAGGAACGGTTTACCAGCACTTTTCGTGCAAAGAAGACATCATTGTGGCGCTGGCCACGCGCAGCGTGGACAAGCAGCTCAGCATGGTGGAGCGCGCCGCAACCTTGCCGGGGTGGACTCGGGAACGGATGCTGGCGGTGGGGGAAGCGACGGTTATGTTCGCCCGGCTCTATCAGGACGATGCACGCATCTTTCAGATCATGACGGGCGAAGCGATTATGGGAAAGGCCTCGATTCGGTCGATTTCCCTCCTGAAAGCATCCGCCCACCGGACCGCGGATGTGATGATCGGCATCGTCCGCGACGCAATCGCCCACGGGGACTTGACGCTGCCTCCGAGTACGAAGCCCGAAGACTTGGTGTATCCGCTGTGGGTGCTGGGCGACGGACTGAAGGGTGCCTCGTGGAGTTGGATGAGCTACGAGGAGATGGGGGCCTCCGACCCCTATGCGACGATTATGATGCACGGATTGATCCTCGGAGACGGCTACGGATGGAAGCCTCTCACAAGCGAATGGGATTACATGGAGACGCTCCGGCGGGTTCGCCACGAGTTGTTCCCCGTTGAATCGCGAAAGGTCTATGGAGCGGCATTTGATGAAATGGGCGCCCAGGGGGGGCCTGGAAGACGCAACGCAGTCAACGAAAGGGGGGATTAGCGGCACATGACGAAGGCTTTTCCGGGGGGGGCGAATGAAGTAGGTTCGCCTCATCGACTAACGCGCATGTTTTAAGAACATAACAGGGAATGTGGAATCATGAAGAAACGTGGATTTACGCTAATTGAATTGCTGGTGGTCATCGCGATCATCGGCATCCTGGCGGCGATTCTGTTGCCGGCATTGGCCCGCGCCCGCGAGGCCGCTCGTCGCGCAAGCTGCCAAAACAACCTTAAACAGTTGGGCATCATTTTCAAGATGTACTCGAATGAATCGCGGGGCGAGAAGTACCCAAGCATGTTGAAGACCGAACCGTTCGGCGCCCCATGCACCAACGGCAATGGATTCAACCAGTTCTTCAACGGTCCGTCGGTGTATCCGGAGTACATGACGGATGCGAACATCATCCTGTGCCCGTCGGACGCCGACGGCGAGCAGCGCGCCGATCAGTATTGGCGCAATGACGATGGATCGGTAGACCCGTGCATGATGTGGGAAGTCTCCTACACGTACTATGGCTATGCGCTGATTCCCGCACAGATTCTTCTCGGCTCTGGTAGCACTGCCGACCAGAATCTGGACAGCCCGCCGTTCGATTTTGTCGTTTTGACAGCGTTCGCCACTGAGTTCTCAAATTCGAAAGGCAGAGATTTGCCTTTGGGAAATCCCGGATTGAATTTCGAAAGCGACATTGCGTCGTCGGGTAGCCCGGATGGCGCCCAAACCATTTATCGCCTTCGTGAAGGGATTGAACGATTCTTCATCAGCGACATCAACAATCCCGCAGCGAGCTCGCAAGCCCAGAGTGAACTCAGCGTAATGTGGGATACGTGCTGGGACCCGGCCGTCGGCGGCGAGAGCTACTTCAGCCACGTTCCCGGTGGCGGAAATGTGCTGTACATGGACGGCCACGTCAGCTTCCTCAAGTACCCGAGCGAGTGGCCCGTCAGCAAGGCCTTCCCGAAGATGATGGACACGATGAAGTCTTTCCTGAATCCGTAATTGGAGCATTTGTCAGCGCCGGTTAGGCTGGCGTGAGTTTGGGCGGCGCGCGGAATAAACCCCGCGCGCCCCTTTTCTTTAAGCCCGCTCAACGCCTTGCCGAGATGAACCTGGAAAGAGCAGTTGAGATTCGGGGCCTGTGGTCAAGCTGACGACAACACAGATCCTGTAGACGGAGCGGATTCCGTAAGGTCTATCCCCCTGGGTGATGTCCAAGCCGTCCATCTCGTCCATAGGGGGGGAGCCTTCTACCCTTTCCCAAGGCCGTTTCCAAGATGAACCCCGTGCGCCCGAAGTGTATGCTTCTCCCCAACGCACGAAAGGAGCGACTACCATGTACCGGATGCGGATCGTTGTTGGAGTGTTGCTGGTTCTTGGAATGGTTGTGGGCGTGGCCCCCGGCGCGCATGCCGCGGACGCGGCCACGTTTCTCGGAAACTGGGCGCTCGTGATACCCGGCGGCGGCGCCGGTTGGTTGGGCATCACGAACGAGCAGGGGTTCTTGGACGGGAGCATCCTTTGGGGCGGCGGCAGCGTCGTTCCGGTGGACAGCGTCCTCATTGACGGCGACGCGCTTGTCGTTACGCGCATCAGCGATGTCGAGCGCAAAGACGCCGCGGGTAAGGTCATCGATACGCAGCGGTTCACCGATACGATCCGCGCGACGGTGTCCGGCGACGACATGAAGCTCGAGCTGTTCGAGCCGAGCCGCGGCGGTTCCGGCATCAAGCACAGCGAATTCACCGGAAAACGCATTCCTCCCGTGCCGGCCGCGCCAGATCTTTCCGGCGTGAAGTACGGCAAGGCAATCAAACTGTTCAACGGCAAGAACCTAAAAGGTTGGAAACTCACCTCGGAAGGACAGGTCAACGGGTGGCGCGCCGAGAAGGGCGTGCTCATCAATGACGCGAAGCAGGAAGAGGGCAAGGCCCACAAGTCGTATGGCAACCTGCGCACCGAAAAGGAATTCGAGGACTTCAACCTGACGCTCGAAGTCAACGTGCCCGCCGGCGGAAACAGCGGCATCTACCTGCGCGGTATCTACGAGGTTCAGGTCGCGGACACCTTCGGCAAGGACCTCGACCCGCACAACATGGGCGGAATCTACAGCCGCATCACGCCTTCGGTCGCCGCGGAAAAGCCCGCGGGCGAATGGCAGACCTACGACATTACCCTGTGCGACCGGCACATAA
>JBHEKO010000512.1:0-4512 GCA_041859475.1 Candidatus Hydrogenedentales bacterium | reverse complement strand
GCCCTATCATCCTATCTACACGCCTTTGACGTGGCGTGGTTTTTGGGATTTCGGCACGGGCGCCCTCGGCGATATGGGATGCCATATCCTTGACCCCGTTTTTTGGGCACTCGACTTGGGGCAGCCAACGAGCGTTCAGGCCACCACCACCCACTTTGAGCCGGAGGTCAGCGCGGAAACGTTCCCGAGGGCGTCCATCGTCCGGTATGACTTCCCCGCGCGTGGCGCCATGCCTGCCGTGAAACTGACGTGGTACGACGGGCGTCTTAAGCCTCCTATCCCCGACGATTTCGAACCCGGAATGAAGCTGGACGGTAACGGCGCCATCCTCATCGGCGACAAGGGCACCGCGATTCATGGTTCACACGGCGCGGGGGGTCTGAAGTTCCTTCCCGTGGAGAAGATGCGGGATTACAAGGGCCCCGAGATGACCATCCCTCGCGTGGAGAATGGAGCCCACGAGCAAGACTGGGTCCGTGCCTGCAAAGACGGCAAACCCGCCAGCTCCAATTTCGAGTATGGCGGCCCTCTCACCGAGATGGTGCTTCTCGGCGTGCTCGCCATGCGCGCCAAGGATCGCAAGATCGAATGGGACGGCACGAACCTTCGAATCCCCAACGATGCCGAAGCCAACGCCCTCGTCAATCCCCCTTACCGGGATGGCTGGTCGCTGTGACGGCAATTGGGGGTAATATAAAGGGTTTAGCGCGTCTTTGGGAATCGCACAAATTGCTTATTATGCGGGCAGAAGACCGACGTTCCGCATGTTATGCGGATCCATCGAATCATTGTTAGCCATCACATAGGAGTCAAGATGCTCCCTCAACTTGACCAGCACTTCCCAAAATTCGCATCCGTGTTAGCAGATAGCGAGCCGGAAGAGATCGAATATGGGAAGAAGGCCGACGAAATTCAATCGCTAGAAAACGATCTTGGAATCCCGCTACCAGACTCTTACAAAAGATTTCTGTCAGTTTGTAATTCTCTTTGGCTCTTTGGCGGGGCAGTGCAATTCGGCAGTCAACATCCATTCTATCATGATTTCCCCCCGCTCGAGGCCATGAATCCGCAACAGCTTGCGGTCATCACGCAACGGGGCGGCAATTGGCCACCACCTTCACAGGGCATGCTTTGTTTCGCTGAGTATTTCTGGCAGGCTGATGGTGACCAAGTCCTATTCAAAGTCGATGAAGGTCTGCAGAATGGCGAGTATCCGGTCTACTACTATTCACATGAATCTACCCCCCCTACAGTCACCAAGATTGCAGACTCCTTCCAAGAATGGATCGAGAACCACTGCATTCAGGACGTCGATGGAGATAGCTAACTAGGCGGTGAACTAGACGCCCTGACGGGCTCTGTTGTGGCGTGGTCTCCTCCTGACCATGTCACAACAGAGCGTATCTCTTCGTGCGGAAAAATGCGGTCTATTCGCTCGGTCGCGGGCGTGTTTCGACAATGCCCTCGCAGATACCGGCGCCCGGTACAGCCAGCTCAACTCTTAGAACGGACTTACTCTCCTTGGTAACCTGTGCCGTCCGATTGACGTTGAATGTGTTCGAGCCCGTCAGGCGCGTCAACAATCCCGGCGTGGCCTCGCTGCCTTCGTAAAGCAACGTGGCATTGAGAATCTTGAGTGGGTACTGGCCGGCCGTCTGGGTGAAACGCACTTCGTACTGGCCGGGTTCGGGGATAAAAGGCGTGAGGTCTATCGTGAGGGTTGCCTGATTGTCGCGTAGCGTCTGCGCGTTCCAGGAGCCGCATGGTTGCCAGTCAGGCTTTGCGGGATA
This sequence comes from Candidatus Hydrogenedentales bacterium, assembly GCA_041859475.1. Lineage (GTDB taxonomy): Bacteria > Hydrogenedentota > Hydrogenedentia > Hydrogenedentales > SLHB01 > JAIBAQ01. Next base: position 2,722 of record JBHEKO010000512.1, on the reverse strand, counting down.
CAGGTTGAATTCCCACAACGTCGGCGGTCCCGAGGCCTCCGTAATGTTCAGGCGGACATAGCGGCCCGTGACGGACTTGAAGTCCTGGCGCCAATCCGCTCCTATCTGTTTGCCTTTGAATGCTTGCTCCCATCGCTCGTCGGTGTTATTGCGGTACTCGATGGAAAAGCGCCGGACGCGGTCCGCCAACTCACTCGCGGCGGCTCGGTTGAACGCCATGGGCGCTCCAAGGTCCACCTCCAACCAGCAGGCCTGTGTGTCGTCCGGCGTGCCCCAGCGCGTGCTTGGTTCGCCATCCGTGGCCTTCTCCGCTACATAGGGCCCGCTGTGGAATGCAGACGCCGTTGTAGGACGCCCGGTCGTCAATGACAGCGAGCCCGCGGAAACGCCTTCCGCGTAAAACACCGCGAGACTGCGAATGATGGGATCGGCGGCCGCCTGAGTGATGCGCAGGCGTACCTTCTCGACTTGAGTGGGTCGAAATACGTCGATCTTCTTGCGTCCAACAGAGCTTCCTGCGCTGAGAGGTTTCCATTCGCCTGCGCTGAGTCCCTCGATCGAATACGCACGGATGCGCTCGCCTTCACGATAGTCTTCCATGAGGACGACGTAGTTGATGAGGGATGCCCTGGGAAGTTCGAGTTCCACGACAGTCCCGTTCCGGTCGCTAACTTCCGCGAGGGGATGCCCAAACCGCCGGTCAATTTCTTTGCCGAACGCCTCATACAGCTTCATGTCATCGTCGGGGATCAAACCGTCGGTGTTCGGCGTCGAGTTGAGGAGCAGCACGCCTCCGCGTCCCGCCGACTTGCAGTAGACGTCTATCAACTCGGCGAGACTTTTTCGTTTGGATTCGTTCGCTTGGGACCAGAACCAGTTGTGGTCATAGAGCGGTGTGTCGGCTTCGAGCGGCGCCCACGCATCCCCGTCGGGATTTCCCTGGGCCGCGGTGGCAGCCCCCGTTTTCAGGTCTTCGCTTTTGAGCGAATTCCATGCCGGATACGGCAGCTTGCCGTTCTCCGTTCCGGGCCAACGAATAGTTGCCTGAGGGCCCTGAAATATCACCGCGTTTGCCGCGTGTTCTGTGAGAATGTCGCCTACATCGATTACGCAACTGCCGTCAAACCAGACTTCCGCGATAGCGCCGTACCGTGTGAGCACCTCGGTCATCTGTTTGCGGAAGACCGCGTTGTATGCCTCTTGTTTCGCGGGATCCTTCGTTCTCCCGCCACTGCCCATCGGGGCTCCCCACATGTCATCGCCCGGATAGACGTAGACGCCGAGGTTGATCCCATGTTTCCGGCACGATTCCGCCAGTTCGCCCAGCACATCGCCCTTGCCCTCTTTCCACGCGCTCTCTTTGACGCCGTATTGACTGGTATCGGTCTGCCACCAGCAGAATCCCCCCGTATGCTTGGCTACGAAGAGGATTTCCTTCGCGCCCCAAAGCTGGGCCGCGCGGCACCACTGGTCCGTGTCGAGGTTGGCGGGATCGATCGCACTGGGCGGCAACGAATGATCGTCGTATTCGCGGCCTTGCCACGTCGCCGGATCGAGGCAGACGAACATAATCCGTTCTTGCTCGTGCCACGCATACTGTTGCGGCGTAGGTTTGGCCAGAGGATGCGCTACGTCCGCCAATACGCCATCGGCGACGGCGAGACAAGCCAGTGCCGCCACGACGGTCCCGAGCCTGTGAAACACCCCCCGGTTACGCAGTGTTGTCCTCTGGTCCTGGTTCATCGCTACGCGTACCTCCCCCCTTGGCAAATCACGATTGTCACAGAATAGGGGAATGGATTCAGGACAGCAAACCTTCAAGAGATCCCTCGCAATGCATTCGTACATACTCCACAAAGGTGTGCGAGGTAGGGCGATTTCGCCGAAAGCGCCTCTTCGCCACTTCCGTAGACTTCGGTGACCTGTGGTCCATTCCTCGACTCGTCCCAGCCAATACAGCCGTATTGTGCGCCATCGGAGTTCTGCGTTAGGATAGAAGCCGCCGAGGGGGCCGCAAGAGCAGACTTGCTCGCAGGGGGGGCACGCGCATGACGAAAGCAAAATCCAACGCAGAAACGATGGGGCGGAGTGCGTTCTCGGGCATCATGTTCACGCTCTTGCGCGTGCTTATTGGATGGCATTTCCTTTACGAGGGCGTGGTGAAGCTGGCGGCGGAAAAATGGAGCGCCGGCAGTTACCTCGCGGGAGCGCGCGGATTTCTCGCGGATTTCTTCCACTGGCTGGCCGCCGATCCAACGGTGCTCCGTGTCACGGACCTGATGAACATGTGGGGCCTGACTCTCATCGGCGTTGCGCTGCTGTTGGGTCTGTTCACCCGCACCGCATGCTTGTTTGGTGCGTTGCTACTTTCGTTCTATTACCTGGCCTATCCCCCCTTCGCCGGACTGGACTTCGGGTCGCCGTCGGAAGGCCACTACATGCTCGTGAACAAGACGCTCGTCGAACTTATGGCGCTGCTGGCACTTGCCGCCGTGCGGCCTGGTGTCCAGTGGGGATTGGACCGCATCGTACGCCTAGCGTGGACCAGGAAGCGCCGCGCAACGGACGAGCAGTCCGCGGTTGCCGAACCCGCCCCGCTTTCGACGCGCCGTGAAGTGCTCGCCGGCCTCGCGACCACTCCCTTGCTGGGCGCATTCGCGCTTTCGTATCAACGCCAGCGCGGACAGGAGACCCTCGACGCCATGTCCGGCGCGACCATTGT
>JBHEKO010000033.1:0-5804 GCA_041859475.1 Candidatus Hydrogenedentales bacterium | reverse complement strand
ATGTCCCATCGTTTCGGTTCTCCGAGACGGAAGATGCGGATGTTGGTGAATGGGACGCGCGGTCCGAATATGAGTTTGTTGACGAAGACGCGGTCGCCGATAAAGAAGCCGGGGTCGCCGTGCAACGTGGGTTCCATCGATCCCGAGGGTATGCGAAACGGCTGAACGAACAGCCACCATACGGTCAAAACGAGCGCAATGAGCTTGACCCAACTGCCGAGGTTTTCCCAGGTCCACGGACCCGTGAACGCCTTTATGAAACCGGCGAGAAACTCGACGGCCTCGCCTCGGGACTCGCCTTTGCCGGGCGACTTTGTCTGCTTCGTTTTTTGTGCCACGTTAGCGATCCGAATCTTCGCCAACGCGTAACAGAGCCATGAAGGCTTCCTGCGGCACTTCGACGCTGCCCACTTGTTTCATGCGCTTTTTGCCTTCTTTTTGCTTTTCGAGCAGCTTGCGCTTTCGCGTAATGTCGCCGCCGTAACACTTGGCCGTCACGTTTTTGCGCACGGCCTTGACGGTTTCGCGAACGATGATTCGGCTTCCCACCGCTGCCTGAATGGCCACCTCGAACTGCTGCCGCGGAATCAAGGCCCGCAGCTTGGACGCCAGGGTCTTCCCGACCCATTCCGCGCGATCCTTGTGTACGATCGACGACAATGCGTCCACGGCTTCGGAATTCAGCAAGATATCCAACTTGACGAGATCGCCGGCGCGGAACCCGATGATGTTGTACTCGAGCGAACCGTACCCGCGCGAAAGCGTCTTCAACTTGTCGTAGAAATCGAGCACGACTTCCGCCAACGGCATTTGGTACACGGCGAGGCTGCGCCGCTCGTCGAGATAGTCCACGCGGACGTGAATGCCGCGTTTTTTCTTGCAGAGATCGATGACGCCGCTCAGGTATTCGGTCGGGCAGATGATCTCCGCTTCGATGTACGGCTCTTCGATGGTCTCGATGTCGTTGGGCACCGGCATCTTCGAGGCGTTCTCAATGATGAACTGCGATCCGTCCTTCTTCGTGATGCGATACGCGACGTTCGGCATCGTGGTTACGAGCGTTAGATTGAACTCGCGTTCCAGACGTTCCTGCACAATCTCCATGTGGAGCAGGCCCAGGAATCCGAGGCGGAATCCGAAACCGAGCGCATCCGAGCTGTCGGCCTGGTACTGGAACGAGGCATCGTTCAACCGCAACCGCTCCAATGCATCGCGCAATTCCGAATAATCCGTCGACGCCGCAGGATACATTCCGCAGAACACGACGGGTAAGACTTCCTTGTATCCCGGCAACTGTTCTTCGGCGGGCTTGACCGCGTCCGTGATCGTGTCGCCGATCTTCGTGCTGAGCAGGCTCTTGATGTTGCAGATGACATAGCCGACTTCGCCCGCCTCGAGCATGTCGCACGGGGTGATTTCGGGGCGGAATGTGCCCAATTCGATCACGTCGTACTTGAGGCCGTTGGACATGAACTGGACCTTGGCCCCTTTGGCGATACGGCCTTCCACGACGCGGATATAGACAACGACACCGCGGTAAGAGTCGTACTTCGCATCGAACACCAACGCGCGAAGCGGTTTTTCGCGGTTGCCGCTGGGCGCGGGCACGCGCCGGATGACGGCCTCCAGCGCATCAATGGCCCCGGAACCTTCCTTGCCGCTCGTCATAATGGCATCGTCCGCCGGCAATCCGATTACATTCTCGATTTGGCGGCGTACCGATTCGACGTCGGCGCTCGGCAAATCGATCTTGTTGATCACGGGGATGATGTCGAGGTTTTGCTCGATGGCCTTGTATGCGTGCGCCAATGTCTGTGCTTCGACGCCTTGCGACGCGTCCACGAGCAGCAGCGCGCCTTCGCACGCGGCCAAGCTTCGCGAGACTTCGTAGGAGAAGTCCACATGCCCCGGCGTATCGATTAGGTTGAGCACGTAGACCTGGCCGTCTCTTGCCTTGTAGTGGAGCCGGACCGCGACCGCCTTGATGGTGATGCCGCGCTCGCGCTCGATATCCATCGTATCGAGGGTCTGCTCTTTCATCTTGCGCTCTTCGACCGCTCCGGTGATTTGAAGAAAGCGGTCGGCCAGCGTGGACTTGCCGTGGTCCACGTGGGCGATGATGCAGAAGTTTCGGATTATGTTTTCTGGCGTCGACATTGAATTCCCAAGGTCCGCGTTAGGACTGCGCAACCGGTTTCCTCATTCAAACATCTGGTCGATGACTCGCAGGCTGCGAAACTCGCAATCCGCCTGCCGGGCCGCGTACCGTCGAACACTGTCGAAGACCCGCGCGTCCATGCCTTCGGTAGGGCAGCCTTCAGGGCTGGCCACCATTGCCTGCAACGATTCAAGTTCTTGCGCGCAGAGCGTTCGATCCGCGGGCATGTCCGCGTCGACGACTCCACAGTCGTACGAAAACCGGATCGGGCCGCCTTGCGCCGAGTTCGCGAGGCAGGGTTCGAACCCCGCCGCCATCAGCAGCCTCAGCGCGATCCACGAGACGTGTGTCCGGGCTGAACCCTGCCACGTCGTCAAGTCGTGAAGACCGCGCGCAAGCGCCTGATAAAGCGCTTCCGAGGGTTCATCCTCCTGAGCAACTCGCAGGGCAAGCTCAAGGGGAAACGTCGCGTGGACCGACTTGTCCACATCGCTTTTCACCGCCGGAAATCCATCCAAGAGAGTCGCCTCGCCCAGCTTCTGGACGTTCCGGCCCTCTTTCCAATAATAGACAATCTCGACCCGGTTGAACGTGTCCAACACGGCGGAAAGCGGGCTTTTGGCGCGCTTGACCCCCGTGGCCATACACGCCAGCTTTCCGCGATCCGGCGTCAGGAATGTGACGATCCGGCTCGATTCGCTGAAATCGACGCCGCGAATTACGATAGCCTCGGTTCGCTCTTGCGACACGCCTACTCCCTGGTTCTCCACGACTCGCCATGCGACAGCCACAAGAAACATGCGTCGCCTGTGCGTGCACGGGGATTCAGAGATCTTCAGGCAGGCATACCTCGTCTGCCTGGATTTTAACACCGGCGTCAAACCCGGCGCAAATAAACGAGTTTCACTGTGGCCCGCCCGGAGGCAACTACAGGTTAAGGCATTCCGACGGCGTTCGGGGTTCCAAAGGATCCCAGCATCCTCAACGATTCATAAGTCCTATGAGTCCCATAGGTCCCATGATCTCCAAGACTGAGGCGGCCCGTCTTGTCGGAGCCCCTTACGCGTCCGCGGGCGGCTTGTACGTGATTCCTGCCGCTTCAAGCGATTTCACCAAGCCATCCTTGTCGACCGCCTTCTTCCAGGCTTCCTCGGCTTCGATGGTCTCGCTTTTGACGTGTTTCACCAGCTCTTCGTTTAGAAGCGTCATGCCTTCTTTCTTGGCCGTTTGCATGATACTCATGATTTGGCTCGTCTTGGCTTCGCGGATCAGCGACGAGACGGCTGCGTTCACGACCATCACTTCCAGCGCTGCCACGCGGCCTCCGGTCTTCTTCTTCAGGAGGTTTTGCGCAACGACGCCCTTCAAGGTGCCGGCCAGCATTGTGCGGATCTGCTGCTGCTGATCCGCCGGGAACTGGTCGATAAGCCGGTCCACCGTGGAAATGGCGGTGGTCGTGTGCAAGGTGCCGAACACGAGGTGCCCCGTTTCCGCCGTTTCGATGGCGATATGGGTCGTCTCGAGATCGCGCATTTCGCCCACGAGCACGATGTCCGGGTCTTCGCGAAGGGCCGCACGCAAGGCGGCCTTGAAACTCTTTGTGTGCGTGCCCACTTCCCGCTGATTGATGAGGCAGCGCTTGTTCCTGTGGACGAATTCGATGGGGTCCTCGATGGTGATGATGTGGTCGTTTCTCGTCGAATTGATCAGGTCGATCATCGCGGCCAGCGTCGTCGACTTGCCGCTACCGGTCGGCCCCGTCACGAGCACCAAGCCCTTCCCCATAAAGCAGAACTTCTTCACCGAATCGGGCAATCCCAATTGCTCGACCGTCAGAATCTCCGTGGGAATGAGACGAAACACGCCTCCCATGCCCTTGTGGTCCATGAACACGTTGCAGCGAAACCGCCCAGCTCCCTCCAATTCGTACGCAAAGTCCGTGTCGTGCACTTCGTTGAACTGCTTCTCGTTGTCTGGCGGCATGATTTCGTAGAGCCATGTCTTCACGGTGGCTGCTTCCAGGGTCTCTTCGCCCCGAAGCCCTACCACGACGCCGTCTTTTCGGAAGATGGGCTTACACCCGGTGCACAAATGGAGATCGGAAGCTCCATGCTCAACCATGAGCCGGAAGAATTTGTCCAATGCTGGCATGCGGTCTGTCCTCCCGAGAATTCTCTCTCACTAAACACGCACTCACGCTACCACTCGGAAAGTCGCGGCGCAAGCGTTCCTTTACGGCGCGCTGTCAACGCGCGGCATGGGCCTCGCGTTACTGAGGCGGAAGGGTGTCGCTAGCCGTTGGCTCGAAGAAGGTGCAGGATACTTCTGTGGCGCATATGCGCCCGGAGATTTGTAATGGCGAATCGATAGTCATGTACGTATACTTGGGCCGTATGTGTTGCGCAGCGCGGAAGCGGCATCCATTATCTTCCGTATTCGCACAATTGACCTCCGGGAGGCAGGAAACCAGCATGAGGCGGTATAGGCATCTGTCCTTGAGCGTATGGATGGCGGCGCTGGCCGCACTGTGCGGAGTGGCTGGCGCGGCACAGGTCAATCTCACCGTTGGAAACGGCGCCGGATACCCTGGTGGAACCGCCACAAGCCAAGTCACGTTCAATGCCACCAGTTCTCCTGCCGCGGTGAGCTTTCGAATCCTGTTCGACTCGACGAAAGTCACGGTTTCAAACGTGCAAGCCGGGGCAGTCGTAACTGCGGCGCAGAAACAACTGGATTGGGATGTGCCGACCGCCGGCACCTTGGCAGTCGCCATCTACGGTGTCAATCAGACCTTAATCGCCAACGGAACGTTGGTGACGGTTACGTTTAACATCCCGGGAAGCGTTGCCGCACCGGACAGCATTGCTCTCGACGGTGGCACGCAATCCTCGTCCGATGCGAATGGAAATGCGCTGACGACGGCAATCGCGGACGGTACGTTGAGCGTGAACGTGTGCACGACGCCGGACGCGCCGGGTAGTGTGAGCGCCACGGACGGATCATTAAGCGACCGCGTTCGGGTTACCTGGGGGGCGAGCAGCGGCGCGACGTCCTATCTGCTGTACCGCAGCACATCAAGCAATTCGGCTTCGGCAGTCTTCATCACCTCAATTGTCGGCACGACCTACGACGATTTTTCCGCGGCTCCGGCCACCACGCAGAGCTCCGGCGGGTGCGGCGGCGGGTCCACGCCCAAAGTGACCACGTATTACTATTGGATACGCGCGCAGAATGCCTGTAGCCAGGGGGCACTGAGCGCTTCCGATTCCGGCTATCGCGGACAGGCGAAGGCCGCTTCAAGCGAAGCGACTTTCGAAGCGGCCCTTCCCGGCAAAGCGGGGGGGTATGTGCCGTTGGATGGCGAGATCGCTCTGCGTCTGCGCAGCGACGATCCCATCGATGGCGCGACGGTTTGGGGGTTGATTGAATCCGACACGCTCCAAGACGAGTCCGTCCGTTGGGTCCCTTCGGATGAATCGTCCACCGACGGCTGGGTTGTGTACACCCCAACCGCCTTCTGGACGCCCGGAGAGATTGTCTGGATGAGCGCCGGAGCATCGACGCAGTCGGGCGTTCAATTGCCTACGATTCGCTATGCATTCAAGGCCGATCCGGATGGGGCCGTCTCACGCGACGTCACAAAGGA
>JBHEKO010000007.1:0-3318 GCA_041859475.1 Candidatus Hydrogenedentales bacterium | reverse complement strand
CACCCAACAACGCGAAGATTAATGTAATGACATTCGCCGCCGGGACAAGTCGTCTCATGCAAGGTGCGATCATGGGAGTCTTCCTCGTTGCGTACGCGGTTGCGCTGTGCTAGAATTTTAGGTGTCCGCCAACTCGCAGTGTCGGCATGCCCGGAGCAGTACAATGACGTCCAAGAATTGTCTTACCGGCCTGACCATAGTGGCCACCCTGGTGGCGCTCATCTCAATCCCAACAGCATACTTCCAACGTCAGGCGCGGCGCAATGCGCAGTGCGTCCACAACCTCGAGTTGATAGGAGCGGCACTGAGAGCCTACGCCTCCACGGCGAAGGGACCGCACTATCCGGTCCTGTCGCTTGAGCCTGGTCGAGTGATGTTCCGCGGCGAAGGTTTCTATCCAGAGTACCTGAAGGACGCAGCTCTCCTGATATCGCCTCTTCACCCCCAGAGAGAAGAGCTCCAGCGGTTGGCTCGACAGAATCCCCTGGCCGTAATCGACGACCATAGCTACTGGTACCCGGGGTACGTATTCTCGACCCAACGCTCCGCGCTATCGTGGATTGCCGACTATAAGAAAGCGCTTCCCCAGGGAGTGGAGGTCTCCGAAGGATTCGAACACGAGGGCGTGTATGTGAAGTCAGGTCCGGGACCTTTGAAAGCCGACGAACGCGAAATGCTTCTTCACGACGCATTCGGCACTTTCTCAAACGAGCTCTTTCGATTTGAGTTAAGGGATGGTATAGAGAGGTTTTTCGTCAGCGATATCAGCACTCCCGCCCCGCCACCAGTTCGCAATCTTGTCCCGGTCATGTTCGAACGCCCCGAACTCCACGGCAACGGCGGACACGTGCTCTACATGGATGGCCACGTGGAGTTCGTGCCTTATCCGGGGCCGTTCCCGATGGCGAAGGATTTCATAGAAGGGTTGCGCTCGCTGGATAAATTGGAGAAGTAGGCGGGGCATGCGGCGAGGATTCGCGGGATTTCCTTGCTCCGGGCACGGTCACATACCTTGTGTCCGCACCCAAAAGCACTGAAGCGGCCGGTCAACTTCTGTAAGCGCCCCGAGAACCATGGGTTGCCCAATTTCGCACTTAGGAACATGGTACAGTATGGATAGCAGTGGCTTCGGGGAGTCGCCGCTCAGGGGGTATCAGACGCCTTTCATTCGGCTGAATGCAGCAGTCTTGCGGAATCCGAAAGCTGGCGCGACCCAAAGCGAGACACGCCTTTAGTGTCGTGATGCGGAAGTGCTCGGGGTCAGTTTCCTTCGCATGCTGATAGCCATCCTACAAGAAGCAGTTTGTTTTTTTGCGTGTCGTATCATAAAGGGGAACGACAGTTATGATGGACACAATCTTGCGGTGGCTCGCCATTTGCGCGACCGTGGTTGTTTCGTTGGCTTTCTTGAGTCAGGAATCCCTAAAACAATGGCGGTGCGCTCGCAACCTTGAACGCATCGGCTCCATGCTCAAGGAAAACACCTACCAGAACGGGGGGTACTATGCCCCCCTGTCCAAGATGCCCGGTCGCCTCATGTTTGGGCCGGACTCGTTCGACGCGGATATGCGCAGAGGCGCGTATGCATTGATCTCGCATGTCCATCCCGAAAGAGAGGCATTGGAACAGCAGCTTGGCCGTTCGCCCGCGTCGCTCTACGATGACCAAAGCTATTGGTACCTTGGCTATGCGTTTGCCAACGAAGGTTCCGCGCTGGCCTGGATTGACGACTACAAGAGACTCGTGCCGCAAGGATTCGATATCCCCGACTCACTTCCCACCGACGGCAAACACGTGAGCGATATCAGGAAGGCTCCGTTTGATGCGCCTTGGTATCAGTGCAGAAGCAGGAATGGCCATTTCCGTTCCTTCAAAATCGTCGTCTATGCGCGACTAAAGGATGGCGTAGAGAATGTGATTGGAAGCCGCTTTGACGGCCTCCCCTCGGAGACATTCTCTGCGAAAAAGATCCCCGTTCTAATCGAGCGCCCCAAGCTCCACGGCGACGGCGGGCACGTCCTGTTTATGGACGGGCACGTGGAGTTCATGCCATATCCGGGGGAATTCCCGATGACGCAAGACTTCATCGAGGGACTCGAATCCCTCGACCGTTTGGAGCACGGGGTGATGCAGCGAGCGAGTTGAGGCCGGCTATATCAGATTGACGTATCCGGGAATCGCAACCCCGCAGTCCGGCAATTCGCCCATTTCGAGCGCGGCCGGGTGAAGGTCCAACTTCGATTCCTCCATCGCCCATTGCCACGTGACTTCCTGGCCCGTGTATGCCGCCAGCCTGCCCATAATCGCGGCCATGGTGCTCTCGGCGATGGCGCGCCCTTCATTGAGCGGTTTGCCCGCGCGAATGCTCGCGATGAGATCGGCGTGTTCCTGCACGTACGGATTGGCGGGCTTACCTTCGAATTGATACCCCTTCTTCGCCCCGATTTTTCCCGCAGGATCGGCGGTCCCCTTCGTGCCTACAACCCACTCGCTGACGCGATGGTAGGTCCCCGCATTCTGGCGGCACATGCTCGTGACGCGCACGCCGTTGGCATACTCGAACTCGACCGCGAAGTGATCGTAGATATGCCCGAACTCGGGCCCGGTCCGCTGTTGGCGTCCACCCATGCCCATCGCCTTGACCGGAGGGCCTTGCAGCGCCCAGTTCATCACGTCGATGTTGTGCACGTGCTGCTCGACGATATGGTCGCCCGAGAGCCACGTGAAGTAGTTCCAGTTGCGAAGCTGCCACTCCATGTCCGACCAGCCTGCCAGCCGCAACACGGGCTCGTAGTAGGAGTAATCGCCAATCCAGTAGCACTCCGCCGACACGATTTCACCCACGGCCCCGTCGTGGATGCGCTTGATGGTCTCGACGTAGTTGGCCTGGTGACGCCGCTGCGTCCCCGCGACGAGCCCCAACCCCTTCGCCGTTGCAAGCTCCGCGGATTGCAGCACTGACCGCACGCCCACGGGGTCCACCGCGACGGGCTTCTCCATGAACACGTGTTTCCCCGCGTCCAGCGCCGCCTTAAGATGCGCCGCGCGAAACGCCGGTGGCGTCGCGAGAATCACGTAATTGATGTCGCATTGCAGTACCTTCTGATACGCGTCGAACCCCACGAAAGTCGTCTCATCGGTGACTTTGTATGGGTCGCCAAGTTGGGACAGTTTGCCCTTGCATTCCGCGATCTTGTCCGGGAAAATGTCGCCCATTGTGACGACCGAGACGTTCGGAGAGGAATCGATGCAATCGCGCACCGCTCCGGAGCCGCGCCGGCCACATCCGATAAGACCGATACGAATGGGCTGTTCCTC
>JBHEKO010000755.1:0-10155 GCA_041859475.1 Candidatus Hydrogenedentales bacterium | reverse complement strand
CCAGCACACCTCGCCTTCGGCGGCCAGCCGCTCGCCATGGTCTTCGGCAATCGTACACGCCTCACGGAACGTGTCGGCGATCTTGCGGGTGCTTGCCTTCGGGTCCGCGGACCACTCTTCGACGCCACACGCCGAATCGATACGGATCACGCCATAGGGGCGGGCGCCCAACTCGCGTAACTTCTTGCCGATGCCGCAGGCTTTCCGCACCTGGGTTACAAACTTCCCGCGATCTTCGTCGCTGCCTGCCGTCGAGCCGCCGCCTGTCGCACCCCACACCGGGGCCACCAGCGAACCGATGGCGAGCCCCTTCGAGCGAAACGTGTCTGCAAGCTTCTTGACGCCATCTGCATCGAGGTCGATGCTGACGTGCGGGTCCGAAAGAAACAGGTCCATCCCGTCGAACTTCACGCCGTCCACCTCGGCGTTGACCGTCATCTCGATCATCTTCTCCAGCCCAATAGCCGGCTCCGAATCGCTGCCCTTGCCGACCAGGCCGGGCCACGCAGCGTTATGGAGCTTCGGATACGCGTTCTTCGAACTCATTAGTCTTCTCCTTTTGCCATCCCCGTCAACGCAATGGCACACCAAACACGGTCAGTAGAATGGCATGCTGTCACTTGGGTATCCCCCCAATCTGGCTCGCTAGCCCTCTTGGACCAACGCTTCTATCGATTCGATTAATTTCGGGATGTCGTTCTTCGCCGCCTCCCAAAGGATCTTATAGTTCACATTCAGATAATCGTGGACGATTCGGTGGCGCATACCTATGACTCGTGCCCAAGGTACTTCCGGATGATTTGCGCGGTATTTGGGTGAAATCTTCGACGCCGCTTCGCCGATAACCTGAATCCGATACGCGATCGCATCGCGCAATTCTGCGTCACGGTCATACTGTTCTCGCGATAGACTACTTACCCTTGCTGCGATCTTCCGTGCGGTGTCTAGAATGTGGCCGATCAAAACGGAATCATCCCGTTCCATGGCTCGCCTCATATTGCAGGACAGCGCTGCTTAACACACGTTCCCTCAATACGGGAAACAGACAGTCGGGATCGACGATATCCACATATCGTCCACCGAAGACCTCCGATAGTTCTTCACCGATGTCAACGATTTCCCACCCAGGCGTGTGTCCTGGCTCAAATTCAACCAACACGTCCACGTCGCTGTCAGGAGTAAAATCGTCGCGAAGGAAACTCCCAAACAGCGATAGACGTCGAATATGCCTACGTCTACACGCTGCCGCGAGTTGCTCTCGAGAAAAGTCTATTGCGTTTCCCGGCATTAATCTGCTCCTCTACGAAACGCTGGCTCCGCAGACTTCACCTGTCTCTGTTCTGTCAACGGTTGCATCATGCCAGTTCTCAAGATGCTTGCTACTTAGTGTGGCAGGGTCTCCCGACCCTGCCACAACATTCAATTACTTTTTCTTGTAGTCGCCCACACTCGGCGCATTCGGATTCGCATCCGGTCCGAAGTATCGCAGGAGAACCAGCGGACACTCTTTGCCGAGGTTCTCGACCGTGTAACCGGCCTTGGCGGCGTCGGCGGAGATGTACACTTCGTCCTCGGTCAGTTCGCCGTAGCGGATCATCTGCGGGCATTCGAGCGCCAGCTTGTTAATGCGGCCGCGGCCCTGGTTCACGATGACGCCCGATGCGCCGTTGTCCTTGATCGTGACCTTCGCGCCGGGAGCGACGGTGAGTTCTTTCGCCGTGAACTTTTGCTCGCCCTTGACGCGCCCGTAGACGACCCACTTGTCGACATAGCCCGCGCCAGCGGTATCGCCGTCGGGAATGGGAGCCAGATAGTGGTTGTCTTTGAAGTGCGTATCGACGTTCGACTCCCAGTCAAGCTGGTTGACGATGAACTCAAGGTCGTTGTGCTTGTCTTCGGGAATGTCCTTCACCAGAAGGTGACGCCACACTTCGCGACCTTCGACCAGCGATTGGAACATCGAGAAGACATCGCTGCCCCACTGGGGTTCGTACGTAAGAAGAGAGCCAGGGGCATGCAGGATGCACGGCCCGACAAGCCACCCCGTGCCGGGATTCAAGCGATACGCCTTGGAATAGTCGAGAATGCCGTTATCGCCGCAGTTCCATTTCTCAAGACAACGGACTACGTCTTCCTTGGTTGTTCCGGGTTCAAGTCCAAAATACGTGTGGGGAAAATTGTTGCCGATCGCGTTCAACTGTGGCGGGAAGTAATAGGCCTCCGGCTTGCCGTCGCGCCCGACCAATTCCGCCTGCTCCTGGCTCTGATGATGGTGGTGGGGGATAGGCCCCATGTTGTCGAAGAACTTCGAGTAGACCGGCCACCGCTTGTACTTGTTCCAGATATCGGAACCGATGATGGCTGCACCCAAATTCTCGACCGCGTCGCGAAGCGTAAACCGCGCGCCCTCGTGCAGCACATAACTCAAGCCTTCGTCGGGCGGCGCGCCTTCATTGTCGGCGGCCGTCGTCGATGAAAACCAACGTTCATCGATACCCCCGCGATTCTTCCCCAACGCATAGTAATCGTCGGGATGAAGCTTCAACCGCCGGCCCGGCTGCAGAAACGACCGCGGCACCCATGTTGGGGCCAAGCGTAGAATACCTTCTCCAGCTTCAAGCGCCGCCCGTGCCGCCTTACCAACCTTATCCCCTGTAAGCGTTTGCATGCTGAACTCCTTCTGCTGCGTGTTTGCTTGATATCAGGTAGCCCTCTCTCGGCACGAAAGGCGATCCGGTGACTCTCCGGAGCCGCCCACCGCGAGTCTGGCGCCCAATCGAGTCGTATGGTAGCGCAAGACGCGATGGAGAACAATGCCCCGGGTTCGTGGTTGCAATCCCTTTCGGCGCGACGGCTATAATCTCGCCGCGCCATAAGCGCGAGGCTGTCCGAGCAAATGGGAGATACGGAATCATTGAGCGCAATATTCCAGAATTGGTGCGGCAATAACGGACTGCCCGCCATCCACGCCGCGCTCTCGAATCATGCGCCCGCTGTTCACGAAGCGGACCCCTCATTACGGGAAGCGGCGGTTGCCATGGCACTGCGGAGCGGACCCTCCGGCGACCTGGAAGTCCTGTTCATAAAGCGCTGCGAGCACCCCGCCGACCCTTGGTCCGGCCAAATGGCGTTCCCGGGCGGGCGACGCGAGTCGGACGACGAAAGCCTGGAGGCCGTGGCTCGGCGCGAAACGTTGGAAGAAGTGGGGCTCGTACTGCGCGAGGAGTCCCGCATGGGCCGGCTTTCGACCCTCTACGGGGGCAGGTTAACGGGGCAGAATATCTCAGTCACGCCATTCGTGTATCACGCCGAGGAAGTGGGGGAGTTGACCCACAACTATGAAGTCGCGGACACGGTCTGGGTTCCGCTCTCTTTCCTGGCGCAACCCGATAACGTCAGCGACTATTTCTTCCCGTCCGATCCGGTCCGGCGCGCATTTCCGTCGTTTCAGTACGGCCCATACACGATCTGGGGCCTGACGTTCCGAATCATCGCCGGCTTCATGGCAATCATGGGCGTGGAGCTACCCGTTGAGCCGACTCCCGGATAGTCCTGATTTCGAGCCGGCCATATCCCCAAAAAGCAAATTCCACAGATACGCTCACGTGTCTGTGGAATTTGCAGGAAAGATGCTTCGCTAGACGTACTTTGCCAGTTCTGTTTCCAGCAATCGCTTGAACTTCGCATAGTGCGCATCCGTCAAAGGTCGCGGCGGCTGGTAAGTCGGGGACTTCATCTCACGATGGAAGATCGGTACTGCAAACCCCTTTTCCGTCGCATACTGCTTGAGGAACGCCACTGGCGACTCGCTCTCGTCGCAAAGGAAATTCACCGAGCGCTGCGCCTCGATGGCGCCATCGCGGTCGCCCGCTTCATAACGGTCCTGCACCGCGCAGATGATTGCCGGATTGATAGTGCAACCCTGGCCTATGCACGCCTGCGCCCCCATATACAGAGAAGGCAGGAAGGAGAACTCCGACCCCGCGATATACGCAAAGTCCTTTCCCTTCACCGCATAGCAGATACCAAATATGTATCTGGCGTCGTCTATGGAGATCTTGATTCCCGCGATATTGGGCATGTCCGCCAGACGCGCGGCGGTGTCCGAGGTGACGCAATACTCGGGTTTCGTGCCAGGGGGCTGGTAAAGAAAGATGGGCACGTTCACCGCGTCGTTGATGGCCCGAAAATAGCTCAAGATAACGTCGTCGTAGGACTGGCCCGACGCTGGCAAGATAGCCTCGGGCATCGTGTAGACCAGACCCGCGGCTCCTTGATCCTGGGCATACTTACCAAGTTCAATTGACTGCGCCAGAAACACCTTAGGGTCCGGACGCCGGTCATAGTCACGGTCCCATTCGCCCGCACTGCCCACGAGCACTGGACCCACACCCTTGAGTTGCTTGCACGCCAAAGCCGCTATGCGCTTCACTTCGTCAAAGGAAAAGGCGTACATCTGCCCCATGCCCGAACGCACAAAGTAGGCGCTTATGCTGCCGGACTTCACAAGGAAGTCGAGCAAATTTCGCTGCCCGTCTTCGTCGAATCGGCCATCGGCTTCCCACGCGGTGAAAACATTCGAGATTGGGCCGTGAACAAACTGCGGTACCATAAGCTAATCCTACTTTCCTTTTGGCTTCACGCTGCTTCCAGGAGGGCGCAACTGGGGAACTTGTCCCTTTCGAAGCATCTTTCTCTGGGGTCCGGGACGCTGAGTCTTCATGGGCCTGTAGCGCAACATTAGGAAAATGAAGAGCACTACCATTCCTATTTCAAAGTAGAAGATCCACCCAGGTTTGTAGAGTTCACTCTCCCAGAAATTGGTAAGTGGAGTCTGCCAGCCGGGGTCGGTCCGCTCCTCTACACGCCATTTCATCTGAGACTCCACGCGAAACCAGCGAATCAATTTCAAAACGCCGTGCATGACCACATGAAAGATAGCGCCATAGATACAGAGTTCTACCGCCCATTGTATCGCTGGAACCGCGACACGGCGGAAAACATAAATGAAGGGAAGCAACAGGGCAAGAAGGATGACATATCCCATCCAGTTCGCCTGAAAATGAACGGCAAGCGCTTCCATACAAACCCTCCAACGCCCCTCCCCACGGCTCCGGATTGTAACACTGCGCGCGGATGTCTTCAAAGCGCAGGGCCTACCCGGACACGGTGCCGGTTTAAGATGGGCGCAACGTCTGGTATACTCCCTCCCCAGCGACATCATCGCGGAACGCGTAAAGCCGGACAGTCACACCCTTTCCGGCCCCCGCGACTCACCAAAACTTCAGGTCGGGAGAAGCATGGATACCTTGTATGTGAGCCGCGAAGGCCTAGAGAAGATGAAGGAAGAGCACACGAGATGCCGGACGCGCCGAATTGAGGTCGCGGCTATCATCGAGCACGCGCGCAGCTTTGGCGACTTGCGCGAGAATGCAGACTATCACGCCGCAAAAGAAGAGCAGGCCATGCTGCACGCCCGAATTCGCGATTTGGAGGACAAGATTGCCCGCTCCGTAATCTTGGAAGACCAGGATGTCGACTTCTCCAAGGCGTACGTAGGCGCTTCCGTGCGCGTGAAGAACTGCAAAACCCAAAAAGAGCTGACCTTTGTCCTCGTGAGCCCCGTCGAATCGGACATGGCAAACGGCAAAATCTCGATCAACTCGCCTGTGGGGGAAGCTCTGCTGGGCAAGTCTGTCGGCGAAATAGCCATCGCCCGAGTTCCAGCAGGAAACATCGAGTTCGAAGTCCTAGAGATTTTCAGGTGAAGTCCCTGCGCATATCTCAGTGTTAACGCAATCAGGGCATAACGGAATGCCATCACATAGCACACGATTGAGGAACCATGCCGAAACGCAACGACATTCATAAGATCTTCATTATCGGATCAGGCCCCATCGTCATTGGGCAGGCCTGTGAATTCGACTATTCGGGAACGCAAGCCTGCAAAGCATTGCGGGAAGAAGGCTACGAAGTCGTCTTGGCCAACAGCAACCCGGCCACGATCATGACCGATCCCGAAACGGCGGACCGCACGTACATCGAGCCACTCACCGTCGACATGCTCGAACGAATCATCGAGCGAGAACGCCCCGATGCGTTGTTGCCCACGGTCGGTGGCCAGACGGCCTTGAACCTCGCCGTGGAATTGGCGGAATCCGGGGTGCTGGAGAAGTATGGCGTCACGTTGATCGGCGCGAAGCTGGAAGCCATCAAGAAAGCCGAAGATCGCGGCCAGTTCAAGCAAGCAATGATCGATTGCGGCCTGGATGTCCCCAAAAGCTTGGTGGTCCACACCCTGGATGAGGCGCGGGGGTTCGGGGCAGAAGTCGGGTATAAGGCAATCATCCGTCCCGCATTCACGCTGGGCGGCTCGGGCGCGGGTGTGTCGTTCAACAAAGACGAATACGAGCACGCGGTCAAATGGGGACTGGAAGCCAGTCCGGTGACCGAGATCCTGGTCGAGGAATCGGTGCTCGGCTGGAAGGAATACGAACTGGAGGTCATGCGCGACCTCAACGACAATGTCGTAATCATCTGCTCAATCGAGAACCTGGATCCCATGGGCGTTCATACCGGCGACAGCATTACCGTCGCCCCGGCCCAGACCTTGACGGACAAAGAGTATCAGATCATGCGGGATGCCTCGATTCGGGTCATCCGGGAAATCGGGGTGGAGACGGGCGGATCGAACATCCAATTCGCGGTCGATCCGCAAACGGGACGGATGATCGTTATCGAGATGAACCCGCGCGTTTCGCGCAGTTCGGCGCTGGCATCCAAGGCGACCGGGTTCCCAATTGCGAAGATTGCCGCCAAACTCGCCATAGGCTACAGCCTGGACGAAATCCGCAACGACATTACGCGCGAGACTCCCGCTTCGTTTGAACCCACCATCGACTATTGCGTAACAAAGATCCCGCGTTGTGCCTTCGAGAAGTTTCCCGGGGCGAGCAACCAGCTCACCGTTCAAATGAAGAGCGTGGGCGAAGTCATGAGCATCGGGCGCACCTTCAAGGAATCTTTGCAGAAGGCGCTGCGCTCTCTCGAAATCGGACGTTTCGGGCTTGGCGCGGATGGCAAAGATAAGACGCTTACAGGCGCCGCACCCGACTCCCGGGAAGAGTTGGATGCCCTTCTCAAGTATGTACGCACGGCTGTTCCCGACCGCATCCTCCGCATTGCTCAGGCCTTCAGGGCAGGGGCGACCATCGAGCAGGTGTTCGAGATGACCCAGATCGACCCCTGGTTTTTGAGGAACATCGAGGAAATCATCCGGGAAGAGCAGTCCCTTCGTGCCGCAGACCCCAATTGCACCTCTACGCTGCGCAGGGCGAAAGAATTTGGTTTCTCCGATCACCAACTGGGCTTCCTGTGGGGCAAGGATGCGCTTGAAGTGCGCAAGCTCCGCCTCAAGCACGACGTGAAGCCCACGTACAAACTGGTGGACACGTGCGCCGCGGAGTTCGAAGCGTACACGCCCTATTACTACTCGACCTATAGCGACGAGGACGAGGTACGTCCGACGACGAAAGAGAAGATTGTCATTCTCGGCGGCGGACCAAACCGCATTGGGCAAGGAATCGAATTCGACTACTGTTGCGTGCATGCGGCGTTCGCCCTCAAAGACGACGGCTTCGAGACCATCATGGTCAACAGCAATCCCGAAACGGTATCGACCGACTATGACACCTCGGACCGGCTGTATTTCGAGCCGGTTACCATTGAAGACGTCTTAAACATCTGTGACCGCGAGAAGCCCAAAGGCGTGATCGTTCAGTTCGGTGGACAGACTCCGCTAAATCTGGCCATGGGCCTCCACAAAGCGGGGGTTCCCATCATTGGCACGTCTCCGGAGAGCATCTTCCGCGCAGAAGACCGCAAGGCCTTCCGTGAAGTCGTTGAGAAACTTAACCTGCTGCAACCAGAGAATGAAACCGCGACCTCCGTGGAGGAAGCCCTGGTCATCGCCGAGCGCATCGGCTACCCAGTAGTGGTGCGTCCGTCGTTCGTGCTGGGCGGCCGGGCCATGGAAATCGTGTACGAGCGCTCGTCGCTGGAACGCTACATGGCCAATGCTGTCGATGCATCGCCCGAACACCCTGTTTTGATCGATAAGTTCATCGAAGCGGCCATCGAAATCGACGTCGATGCCCTGGCGGACGGCCAGGACGTAATCGTCGCGGGAATCATGCAGCATATTGAAGAAGCCGGTGTCCACTCCGGCGACAGCGCGTGCATCCTCCCCCCGTATCAACTGGACGCCGACATTGTCGAGCGCATTCGAGTGCAGACGCGCGCCCTCGCACGCGAGCTGAACGTTATCGGTCTGATGAACATTCGGTTTGCGGTTAGCGACGACCGAATCTACCTGTTGGAAGTGAACCCTCGCGCGTCGCGAACGGTGCCGTTCGTGAGCAAGGCAACGGGGCTACCCTTAGCGAAGATTGCGGCAAGGATCATGGCGGGCAAAACGCTACGCGAGTTGGGCGTCACCGAAGATCCCGAGCCGAAATTTGTCAGCGCCAAGGAAGTTGTCCTGCCGTTCATCAAGTTCCCGGGCGTGGACATTCTCTTGGGACCTGAAATGCGCAGCACGGGCGAGGTCATGGGCATCGACTACACGATGGGCATGGCTTTTGCCAAGAGCCAGGTGGCCGCGGGAAATCGCGTGCCTACGGAAGGAACGGTCTTCTTAAGTCTCAACAATCGCGACAAAGGCATTATGGGATCGTTAGGAAATGAACTCATCGATCTAGGCTTCAGGATCTTGGCCACGGAAGGCACTGCGAAAACGCTTCAGGCCCAGGGTGTCAACGTCGAAGTTGTGTTCAAAGTCGGTGAAAGCCGTCCAAACGTAGTAGACCGAATTATCAACGGCGACGTAGACTGGATCATCAATACCCCCATGGGGTCGGATTCGAAGTACGATGAGCGCGCGATTCGCCGCACGGCGCTCGAACGCGGATTGCCCACGATGACCACGCTTGCGGCGGCACGCGCGGCGATCCTGGGAATTCGCGCAATGCGCAATGGCACGGGAACCGTGCGCTCGTTGCAGGAGTATCACGCGGAGTTCGCAACACCAGCCGCGCTTGCCAAAGAATGACGGGCAATGCCGGCTGAATACAGGTTCGGTTGACCCCCTATGGCCTTCGGACGTTTACATGTCGTAGCCACGCCGATCGGGAATCTCGAAGACATCAGTATTCGTGCTGTGAACACCCTCAAATCGGTTGCGCTCATTGCCGCGGAAGACACGCGCCATTCCAAGAAGCTCCTGAATCACTTTGCCATAGAAACGCCCCTCACAAGCTACCACGAACACAACGAGGCCGAGAAAGCAAACGAGTTGGTTCTGGACCTGCAAAACGGTCGCGACATTGCCCTCATTACGGACGCGGGAACGCCTTGTATCTCGGACCCCGGATATCGCCTCGTTCGACTCGCGCAGGAGCAAGGGATTTCCGTGGTCGCTATCCCCGGCCCATGCGCCGTGGTGGCCGCGTTGTCGATTTCCGGCCTTCCCACGGACCGCTTCACATTTCACGGATTCTTTCCCCGAAAGGCCTCTGAGTCGACCCGTCTCGTCCAAGCTTTGGCGGACGCTCCAGGTACCCATGTTTTCTATGAATCGCCGAACCGCTTGAAAGCGGCGTTGGAGACGATTGCCGAGCATCTCCTCCAGGCCGAGGTCTGTGTGGCTCGGGAGTTGACCAAGACGTTCGAGGAACTGCTGCGCGGCACTGCACGGGGCATCCTGGACCGATTGGGAGATTCGGATGTTCGCGGGGAATGTGTCCTCCTAATTTCCGTTCCCGCGCGCTTGGAATCCGAGTCGATAAGGTCTCCCGAGGAGTTGCGCGCGTTGGTTGAAGACGCTATGCGCGAAGACGCCTTGACGCGTAGGGACGCAATCCGCCGTGTGGCAAAGGAATTGGGAATACCTCGAAACGATGTGTACTCCGCCGCTGTGACCGAAGAATGACCACCAATCGCCACAGTAACCTCGCGTTGCTGCTCTTGATAGAGCGAGTGGGGATGTTTGCCCGCTATCTCGTATGGGCTGTCATGGCCTCCGCGTACCTTCTTGGCCATGTCTCGGGGAACACACGAGACTTCGTCGCATTGACCGCGCTCGTCGTTTTTCACAAC
>JBHEKO010000648.1:0-7233 GCA_041859475.1 Candidatus Hydrogenedentales bacterium | reverse complement strand
CGAGCCAAACCACGTCGGTGTGAACCGGAACGACGCCAATGCCGGGTCTGTGATGTCTTGCCACACCATTTGATTTTCGTATGCCTCGAATTCGAATACGCCCGACTTGCCAGGCTCGATGCTCCACGGCGCAAGGTTAATTTCGTACCCGCACCCGCGCGGCTTCAAGTACTCCGAAATCCGAATGTTGCTTACGTCGATAGGCCGTCCTTCCACCTTTGCCCATCCCGGCGAGTGCGTACTGAGGTTGGGCATCCCGATATCCACGACGTCGATTGGATGCGCCCCTGGTGCGCACTCGAACACGAGTTTGTAGTGAATTTGCGCTATGCCATCCTGCCTGATGGTTACCGTTACCTCTGCCGATGGCACCGAGAACAGGTACTCTTGCGCCAGCGCGATGGGGGAGAGGCACGCCACGACTACGGCGATTGCGATCAGCATGCGTTTCATGGCTTATCCCTCCGATGCGCTGTCCGTGCACAGGAACTTGTCGCCCCCGCTCAACGGACATCCCCCGCCGCAGACCTCCAAATCCGGACACCCTTCGCAATCGTCTGGCAATTCCGTGCGATTGCGAATTGCCAAGAACAGCGGACTCTCCCAAATCGACTTCCAATCGTCTTTCAGCAGATTGCCCACCGGCTTGAAGTAACTTTGGCAGGGCAACACGCTACCGTCCGGTTCGACGCAGATGTTGTACTCCGCCGCCGTACACCGCTTGAATCCGACGCCCAACTGCGCAGGATTCAATTGGCAATAGTGCGTCGGGCTGTACCAGATGAACCGAAGCCCCAACTCCTCTGCCTTGTCCGTTACCAGTCCCAGAATCGGCTCCAAAGCGGCCTCGTCGATGCCCAGCTTTGACCCCGGCGCGCGCCCCGTGTTGATGATCGAGTTCATTGCGAACTGGCGCACGCCCAGATCCTTCAGGAACTCGAGCGTTTCTTCCACCGTATCCACGTTCAGCGTGCACAGCGTTGTATTCGTCACCAGATAGATATCTTCGGCGACGGCATTGCGAATCCCTTCTACCGTTTCCTTCCACGCCCCCGGTGCGTTGACCATCTCGTCGTGAACCTTCTCGCTGTGACTTTCGAGCGTGATCTGCACGTGGTCCAGGCCTGCGTCGCACAAGCGCTTCGTGAATGCCCGATCCGACAGTTTCCGGCCGTTCGTGAGCAGCCCTGTGATCATCCCAATATCTTCGGCACGTTCGATCAACGAAACCAGGTGCGGGCTGACGGTGGCCTCGCCACCGGTGAAACACACGTGTGGCACGCCTACCGCCCACAGCTTGTCCATCACGGCCCGCCACTCGTTTAGCGTTAGCGGCGTCACGTCTTCCGGTTTTCGCGCCACGTAGCAGTGTTTGCAGTCGTCGTTGCACGCATACGTCAACGCGAGGTCCGCGCGATACGGCGCCGTAGGTTTACGCGCAAACGGAGGTATCGACATCGCATCCACGTTGAAGATCGGACACGCGTCCTCCGAGGTTTCCATTTTGCCGACCGCATTGATGATTCGGTCATAGTCCCGCGCGATGTCTTCACGACGCGCACTATACACACGCCGAACTTCCGCAATCGCTGCGTCCTTGGTCTTTCCATCCAGCACCAGCTTCATCAGAAGCAATGCAGTCTCATTCAGATGAATCACGCCGGATGCATTCACGGACAGCAATCCCGTCCCATCCGGGTCCACCCGTAGGTGCAGGCGCATGAAGCGCCCTGCCAACTCGCGCCGGTAGTGATAGACTCCCGGCTCCACGCCGCGCGCGTGCGCGAACAGGCTGCGCCAGTCCAACCCCAGTCTTACCATTTCGGCGCCTCCTCGAGTTGATACTGCGAGTTGCAGAATGGACACTTCACAAACACGGCCCCCGCCGCCACGGAGACGCTCTTCGAATCCAGCGTTGCCCCGCAGCTCTTGCACGTGAGATGTTCGAGTTGGACGTCACCCGATAGGTCTATCTTCTGAGTGACTTCGACTTTCGTATCCGGGATCTTCATGCGCAGGAAGTACAGCACAGCCAATCCCGAGAGCAGTAAGATGCCCCCCAGGATCCACCGCGGCCATATCCCCGTCGCTGCTGCCGCCGTGCAGAACAGCACACCAAAAAGGATGAGGAATCCCCCGAACAAATTGCCTATCAGCTTCATATGTATTCCCCTCTACACACGATTATCCCTTGACGGGACGACGGGTGCAAACAGGCCCAATTTGATCTTTGTGTCAACAAGTCACTAAGGTCCAATGCGCGATCACTTATGGACTTTGCCTCCTTGTTTCGCATAGATACCGGTTGGATGCCGAAACGTGAGCAGGGGTGTATTCACATGCCGACCGCAACACGAAGCGAATTCATCAGGTTGAGCTCGATGGCGTTGGCGGGTGCATTCCTGGGTGCTCGCGGGAGTTCCGAGGAATCCCGCACACCGAATGTTGTCCTGGTATTGGTAGACGATCTGCGGCCTGACGGGTTTTCCGCGCTCGGAAATCCGGTCGTCGATACGCCTAACTTCGACTCCCTGGTGAATCGCGGGTTCGTGTTCCGAAGGGCCTACACCATGGGCTCCATGGTTGGCGCCGTTTGTATGCCCAGCCGGACCATGCTCCTGACAGGACGCTCTCTGTTTCGAGCCGGCGACAAAGCCAGCGGGCCTGACCCTGCTTCGTTCACGTTTCCTCGCGCCATGCGCAACGCCGGCTACGCGACGTTTCACGCGGGCAAGTTCGGCAACTCCCCCAGAAACGTCACCAACGAGTTCGAAGAGTCGCTAGATCCTGGAAATGCCACGCAGGTCGCAAATGCGGTGGTCGATTTCATTGGGCGCACGGCCTCGAAGAGGCCCATGTGTATCTACATGGCAGGTCACGAGCCGCATGACCCGCAGTTTGCCCCAGAGCGGTTCTACGCGCAGTACCGCGACAAAGACATCCCATTGCCCCACGCGTTTGCCCCGTATCATCCCTTCGACAACGGGGAAATGACGGTTCGAGACGAAATGACGTTGCCTTTCCCTCGCACGCCCGAGATTATTCGCGGAAAGCGTGCGCGGTACTGCGCGTCTATCTCCTACTTGGATACCGAATTGGGGCGGGTTGTTCAGTCGCTCAAAGACGCTGGGCAGTTTGAAAACACATTGTTCGTAATTGCGGGGGACAATGGGCTGTCGTTGGGCGAGCACGGTCTCCTCGGCAAGCAAAACCTCTACGAATTCGGAGGAATGCACGTGCCTTTGGTCTTCGCAGGGGCCGGCATTCCCAAGGGCGAGACGGATGCCCTTGTCTACCTGATGGATGTCTTTCCCACGGTCTGCGACCTTGCTGGCGTGCCCAAGCCCCCGCAGGTGGAAGGACTTAGCCTGAAACCCATCATTCGCGGACGTTCCCGGCGGGTCCGGAAACTTCTCTACACCGCCTACGGCAAGGTGCAGCGCGCGGTTACAGACGGCCGATGGAAACTCATCCGGTATCCACACATAGACAGAACCCAGCTTTTTGACTTGCGGAGCGACCCTCATGAGATGTCCGACCTAGCGAGACGCCCCGACCAGAGCAGTCGAATCCTATCCATGATGAGAGAACTGGAAAAACTGCAACGCGCCGCTGATGACCCCGTTCCCCTGCGCATCCCGAACCCGATGCCGCAGGATTGGTCGCCCGCTCAACTAACTTCCGAGCAACTCCGCTATCAGGTTGAGGAAACGGCCCGGTGCGCCAAGGCCCAAATCTGAGTATCGAAGAAGAGTCTGTCCGGCTGTCTGGATAGTGTATTTCCCAAGACGGCGGCCTATGATAGAGTAGAATCGGGATGCGGCGATTGGCCGAGGGGGCGTCGCCAGAGTGGGGGAACCCGACATTCGATTTCCCCCCTGTGGACAGACCGGCATCAAAAGGGGAGGCTCGCAAATGGGCAAGATCGGTTTTGGCGTCAACATGGAATTCGTGCGCCACGAAGACAAGAACTTCGAGTGGGGCGTCGAAAAGGCAGCGGAACTCGGTTACGAATACGTTGAACCCATGGTCCACTGGGGGCGCGAACTGCTCAGCGAAGCAGGCTACTTCCACAGCGTCTCCATGCTGGACGACCCCTATCGCATCCGGCGGGCCTGCGAAAAGGCGGGTATCAAGCTCTCCGGCCTTTCTGCGCACTGCCCGCTGTGCAAGCCGGAGATCAGCACCGAATACCTCAAGCAGGCGGTTCGCTTCGCGGCGGAATGCGGCGCGCCCGTCATCAACACCGACGAGGGCCCCAAGCCAGCGTGGACGACTGAAGAGGAAGACCACGTCCTTATGCGCTATGTTTTACGCGAAGCGGCCAAAGTCGCCGAACCGCGCAACATCCTCATCGGCATCGAGCCGCACCAGCAATACAGCAAGACTCCGGATGGCCTCGACCGCATTGCCAACCTCGTGCATTCGCCCGTCATCGGCATCAATTTCGACACCGGCAACAGCTATCTTTCTGGACAAGACCCCATCATCTGGCTCAGCCGCGTCGCCCCGCGCCTCGTCCACTTGCACGCCAAAGACATCTCCGTCCAGCAATCCGACGCCGAGCGCGGCAAAGTCACGGGCACTCCAGTCGGCTGCGCCTGCGGCGACGGCGTCGTCGATTGGAAGAGCGTTATCGACCTGTGCCGGAAGGCCCCGCGCGATATCGTCCTCAGTGTCGAATGCGGAACCGTCGATCAAGCGAAACGCAGTATCAACTATTTGAAGGGTCTGCTATGAGTATCCTGCGTACCATGCTCGTCATTGCCCCTGCCTTATCACTCTCCGCGTTTGCCGCACAAGCCGGATACGAGCGCGCCTTCGAAAACGACACCATGACCCTGACGCAACAGGGCAAGCCCGTGCTTGTGTATCGCCTTGAGAATCCTCCTTTCAAACCCTACGTGAAACAGCTCTTCTCTCCCGGCGGCACTAACGTGCTGCTTGATGCCCCCCCCGATCACCTTCATCACCACGGCCTCATGTTTGCCATCGCCGTGGACGATGTGGACTTTTGGGCGGAGACTCCGGCCTGTGGCAAGCAACTCTTTGCCGGCGAGGTCGAGAACGATGATCCCGGGAAGTACACCGGACTGTCCGCTTTCCATGATGTGCGCTTGAATTGGGTGAAGGATGACCAGTCCGTTCTCCTGAACGAGCGTCGAACTCTTTGGCTTATGAACCTCAAAAGCGTCGACGCAACCACGGTCTTGTGGCGTTCGCGCCTGACCCTTCCCGAAGGAAAGGAATCCGCCAAGCTGACAGGCAGCCACTACTTCGGTTTAGGCATGCGCCTCGTCGAATCCATGGACCGCGTTGTGACGTTCATGAACTCGGAAGGCGCGGCAGGCGAGATTGTCCGCGGCGAGGAACGTAACACTCCGGCCAAGTGGTGCGCCTGTACCGGGCCTATCGACGGCAAGCCTGTGACTGTGGCGATGTTCGACGCCCCAACGAATCCACGCCATCCCGCCGTGTGGTTCACCATGCCAGTGACGTTCGCGTACATGTCCGCCACCCTCAACCTGTACAAGCAGCCGATGACGTTGCTCAAAGGTGCGCCCACGGATCTTACCTACGGCGTCCTCGTTTGGGACGGCAAGATCGGTAAAGAAGAAATTGAGCGCGCATATCAGGAATGGTTGAAGGCCATTGAGCGGTGAGGAGAATTTGGATCTGAAATTTGAAATTTGAAGTGCGTTATTGATTCGCCATTGACTGAAAGTACTTCATGATTCTCGTCGCCTGAACACCATCGGAGGCAACACCGCAAATGAACCGCCCGGCATCTGACTCTTCAATCCAAAATCCAAAGTCCAGAGTCCAAAATTCCCAGGAGTCCGCTATGTCTACTCAACCGACTACGCAACATGCCCCCGTTTCCCGTCGCCAATTCCTGCACACGGCGGCAGCCGTCACCGCCGCCGCGGCCGCTACGCCCCGCGTCTACGCACAAGACAAGCCCGCCGTACTTCGTGTCGGCGTCATCGGCTGCGGCGGACGCGGTAGCGGCCACATGAAGACTTTGCGTTACATCCACGACAACGATAAGTCCGTCGACATCGTCGCCGTGTGCGACACGTATCGTCCGCGAGGCCAAAAGGCTGCCGACGACCAAAATGCCAAGCTCTACATGGACCATCGCGAGCTGCTCGCCGACCCCAAGATCGACGCCGTTTTCATTGCCACCCCCGACCACATCCACGGCTATCAAGCCATGGACGCGGTCAAGGCGGGCAAGGATGTCTACTGCGAAAAACCCGTTACCCATTGGCGCCAATTTGAGTTGACCAAAGAACTCGCCAAGACGGTGAAGGAATCCGGGCGCGTGTTCCAACTAGGGTCGCAAGGCATGTCCGACCCGGCCTGGCGCGAGATGCGCAAGCTCGTGCAGGACGGTCAGATCGGCCAGCCGATCCAGGCGGAATGCGGTTACTTCCGCGTCGGCGACTGGGGCGAGCGCGGCATGCCCATCGACGACCCCAATGCCAAACCCGGCCCCGACCTCAACTGGGAAGCGTTCCTCGGCGACTCGCCCAAACGCGACTTCGACGTCAGCCGCTACTTCCGGTGGCGCATGTACGAAGACTACGCCGGCGGCCCCTCCACTGACCTCTTCCCGCACTCGCTTACACCGACGCTTTACATCCTCGGCCTCACCATGCCGTCCATGGCCGTCGCCGCGGGCGGTAAGTTCCGCTACGACGAGCGAGAAGTTCCCGACACCTTCAACATGTTGGTCGACTATCCCGAACGCGTGACCATCGCCGTGCTGGGCACCCAAGGCAACAGCTACCAAAACACCAACGGGTCTCGCGGCGCGGGCGGACGCATTCCCGTCATTCGAGGTTGGGAGGGCACCATCACCCTCGAAGGCCAAGAAATTGTCTTCACCCCCGCGGACGAGTCGAAGAAGAAGGCCCAGCGCTTCCCGTTCGAAGGCACGGAAGATATGGTCGCTTACTTCAAGCATTTTCTTGACTGCTGCCGCACGCGAACCACCGAAACGTGGAGTACCATGGAACACGCCTATCACGTGCAGACTGCTCTCCAGATGGGCACCTTGGCGCTTCGCGAAAGCAAGGTGGCCAAGTTCGACAAAGAGAAGGAGACGATCGTCCTATAGCTTGAATCCGCGCGAATCACGAGCGGAACGTGCCGGTTTACACTTGGACGGCATGTAGTGTGTTGGCGTTCCCCGCCGTCACACTACATGCCTTTCTCTTGTCTCGA